>CAZVCQ010000025.1:0-14555 GCA_964626085.1 uncultured bacterium | reverse complement strand
CGGTCAAGCGATGAACCCTCTGATGCCGCAAGGCGTTGAGCACACGTCGTGGAGTCCGTTGTTCCGGACCGACACGACATGACGAACCCTCTGATGCCGAAAGGCGTTGACCGAATTCATTTCCGGGGACAGGATTCCTGACGCGCAAGCGTCTCCCCGCTGTCCGGTTCACCGTTAGCGGCTGACGGGCGTCGGCTGGCAGCCTGGGGCTGACGCTAGTTCGCCAGCTGGTTGTTTGGAACCTGGGCCTGTTCCTGGCGCGGTTCCTTGGCCGCGGTCTTCTGCTCATCGGCGCGCGGGGCGTGAGGCCAAAGGACCGGCGAACTGGCTTTGTTGTGGCAGTCCGGGCCCGACAGACAACGAGCCACGTGTTGCGGAACGGTACTGGGGCATGCAACGCGGCTTTGGCAGCCGGTCGCCAGGGGCGTGCCGGCTCCTTGCCATACTGGCAGAACCGGGACCATCACTGCCAGCCCCGGCTCCGGCCTTTGCACGCTTCGGGGCAGGGCATCGGGCCGCTCAAGGTCCCGGGTTGGGTTGAACCGGTTGATGTCGGCTGCGACCAGCGCCGGGAGTGCGAGTATCAGGGCTACCGCAATTAGCTTCGTCATGCTTACCTCCTTAATTACATCCTGTGTGACGCGATAGCCCGAACCGATGTTGCAGGTTATCAGAACCAACGGTCTGAGCACGACAACCAACCCCTCCGATAGAGCGGCAGGGGCGCTTTCGCGCCCCTGCCTTGCTTGCCAAGCGGTTCTCTACTTGATCAGCATCAGCCCAAGCCCGTGCGGGTCATAGGAGATGGGCTGCCAGTCGGCGCTGGCCTTCCGGCCCGGCTGCTTGCGCCGGAAGTTGAGGCCCCAGACACCGCCGGGTTTCGCGGCCACGCCGAACTGCGCGAGCGGTAGTCTGGCCTCGACCGACCAGAAGTCCTTGCCCTTTGCCGCCTTCACGTCCACGTCTGCGCTCCACGCCATGTCCACGTCCATCTTCCCTTCCGGGCTGACCGCTATCTTCTGGTCGAGCACGACCGCGTTCGGGTTGAAGTAGACCTGGTAGATGTCGCCCTTCGATGTATCGGGCAGGAGGAACCAGCCAACGCAGTCGTCAAGATGCACGCCCTTGTCACGCTCGGTGGCTTTCACCCTCACGCTGTCCGGATTCGGGTCGAAGCAGACCGCGCCCAGATACAGGTTCGCGGAGTCGGCTGCGAAGTAGAAGCGGACCGAGTCGGTCTTCATCGCCTCACTGTCGTTGGTGAAGAGGCCCATGACCGGCTTCTGCCACAGCTTCTCTGTGACCTTGCCGTCAATTGCCGGCGGCTTCTTGACGAAGCTGCACTGGGCGGTGCGGGCCACGTCGAGCGACGCCTTGACCGGGGTCGACTTCCCTTTGGCGTAGGGGAAGTTGAGGGTGAGTTTGGGCGCGGGGAACGGCCGGCCCACGCCGGCCACGGCAAACCGGTACTCGGCTTCAGCCCCGGGAGCGACGCTCACTGCGACGGTCTTGGGCGAAACGCTCCAACCGGTGGGCACGTCCCAGCGGAGCGTGTCCTTAAGCGGAGTCTCAAGTGGCTGATTCTTGACGGTGAGCGTTACTGTGTCCGCCGCTGTCAGGTCTTCGCCCACAAGCACGGGCTTGCGGAATCTGAGCCCGGCGAGAGCGTTCCGGTCCACGGACTGGACATCCGCCCACGTCACGTCGTCCCACTTCCGTTTCACTCCGCCCAGCAGTATCGGCTCGATGTTGATGCCCTTCTTGTCATCCACTGTCACAAGCGCCCAATGATAGAGGATGCCGGTCGGGCCCGGCTCGGCTTCGGCGCCGGAACTGCCGATTGCCGTGTACTTGATGCCGTCATAGGTCGCGGTGTAATAATAGTGGTTGTGGCCATTGAAGACCGCGTCAACGCCATAGGTCTTGAACAGGCTATGCAGCGTGTCGTGCTTGCCTTCGGCGACCGATGCGGTCCAGAACGGCTTGTGGAAGAAGACAAGCGTGTACTTCGCCTTGGTGGTTCCGGCCAGATCGGCTGCCAGCCAGTCGAGCTGTTCTGCCGGAAGCTGGTCGCTCGATTCCCAGCGGCTCGCGTCCAGCACGATGAAGTGCAGGCCCTTGTAGTCGAACGAGTAGTAGGGCTTGCCCGCGTTCCGTTCGTAGGCGCCGAGGGCGTTGTCAAAGGTGATGTCGTGGTTGCCCGGTGTGTAGTAGAATGGCATCTTGAGCGGGGCAACAATGGCCTTGTACTCCTGCCATTCCTCGTCGAGCTTCAACGTGTCGGTCTGCTGGTAGCCTTCAATGAAGTCGCCTACGCTCATCACAAGCTCGGGCTTCGCCTTCGCCACCTCGGCCACAACTTTCTCGTGGATGCTGTCCTGATGCCCGCCGGTCCGGTCCCCGATAATCGCGAACCTCACCGGCGCAGCAACCGCCACCACCGCCAGCAGCAACACTGCTAGGAACGCCACTCTTTTCATCTGCATTGCCTCCTGCTAACTCCTAACGCCTAACTGCTAACTCTTCAGGAACACCGCTGCCAGCACGCCCGCAAACACCAGCGCGGGCAGCATGTTCAGAACCTTGAGCTGCTTGATTTCCAGAATAGTAATGCCCAGCCCGATGAGAATCAACCCTCCCGCGGCCGAGACTTCATTGACCATGACGTCCGACATCACCGCGTGCAGCGAACCGGCCAGCAGGGTCAGTCCGCCCTGGTAGATGAGCAGCGGAATGACCGAGAAAAGCACTCCGATGCCGAGCGACGCCGCCAGGGCCAGCGACGCGAACCCGTCGAGCACCGACTTGGCCGCAAGCAGGTTCGGCCTGCCGCCAAGGCCCTCCTCGATTGCGCCGAGCACGGTCATCGAGCCCATGCAGAACAGCAGGAAAGCCGTCACCAGTCCCTCCGCAAACCGGCTGCGTTCGGGAGCGGACGGATTGACCACTAAGTCACCAAGACACAAAGACCCGGACGCGGAACCGGGTCCGGATTCCGGGACTTCTCCGCTTTGTGCGTTCGTGTCTTTGTGGTGAACGTCCTTCCTCTCCAGCTTCTTCCTCAGCCATTCGCCGAAACGGTTGAGCAGTCGGTCGATGTCGAGCAGCTCGCCGGTGACTGCGCCGAGCACGATTGAGAAGACGAGCACCAGCAAGCTCTTCGTCTTCGCGGCCATCGTAAACCCGATGAACAGCGTGAACAGGCCAATGCCCTGGAAGGCAACGGTGGTGAACCGCTTGGGCAGACGGGTATGGAAGAACAGACCGACCAGGCTGCCAGCAATCACCGCCCCGACGTTTATCAACGTGCCGAGGAACCGCATTGTGCCTATTGGAACCGGTTCCAGCCCGGGTGCCTGGGGTCGGCTGCGCCGCCCAGCTCGACGAAGGCGGTTTCGACATTCAGCCGGTGCGCGTCTTCGTTCTGCTCGCGGTTCGCGTACGTCATGTCGGCACAGCTTGAAACGGTATCAACTGCGCTTCGCCCCGCGGCAACGGCTACTTCAACCCGACGCTGCAGCTCGCCGAGGTACGCGCGGTCGGTTTCGAATCGAGCCCTGACTTCGGTTGGACCGTTGGCCGGCCCGCCATGCCCCGGCACGAGCGTTGCCACTTCGAGTTGTGCGAGCCGGTCCAGAGTCCGGCGGTAGGCCCTCAGGCTGTGCATCACGAACGGAATCTCAATGTCGCTCAGCATATCCGCAGCCCAGAGCAACTGCTCGGCGCGGTCGTAGACGACCAGCTGTTCGGGCGCGTGACCCGGCGCGTGGAGGAGTTCGATGGTCTTGTCTCCAATCGGGAGCTCAAGCAGGTCGGCAAAGGTCTGGTCCGGCTCGTGAATGAGAAATGGCATGTCACGCCGGATGCCCGACTGTCGCTCCCACTCGGTGACTTGGTGCTCGATGTGTGTGCCGGACTCGGCCAGGACAGCGACGCTCTCCTGCTGCTGCACTACCGGCACGCCCGGGAAGTACTCAGGTCCCAACACATGGTCCCAATGGCTGTGAGTGACTACCACGTGTGTCGGCGCAGCGGCCTGCGCGTAGACGTGGGAACGTAACTGGTCCACCTCGTCGGCGTACAGGCCGGCATCGATCAGCACCGCGTCTTTTCCCCCTATCAGCACGCCGGCATTGTACGCCATCACGCGGGAGGGGAAAACAGAAAGCGAACGAGAGTGGAGAGTCGGGAGTGGGGAGTGGTTCATCCGGAACCGGCACGGGACAGGGCGCTAATCAGGGCGTTCAACATCTTGGCGACCCTATCCAACTCAGCCTGCAACCTCTCGTAGTCATTGCTGGAGAGGTAATCGAGACGCCTGGCGATTTCCAGTTGGGTGTCCAGCTCGCTGGCTGACGCCCGCGCCACATACAGGAACTGCAGATACTCCTTGCGGCTCCTACGTGCCGCGCCCTCAGCGATGTTGCTCGGTATCGAGAGTGCGGCCCGGTTCATTTGAGCGACGAGGCCGAATCGCTCCGCCGCCGGAAACCGCCGCGTTGTCTCGTGTACGTGAACCACGAGGTCTACCGACACCTGCCATACAACCAAACGCTTGTGCGGTCGCTGGTTGCGGATACGGCTGTCGTCATCCGTCATCGGCTCTCCCTTCTCGCTCGACGACTCCCGACTCTCGACTTCCGGTCTCTTGTTCGACCACTCTCGACTCCCGACTCTCGATTCCCGGCTCTCAGGACTTCTGCATGTCGAAAGCACCCTACCAGGTGGTCGTTGACCATGCCTGCCGCCTGCATGAAGGCGTAGCAGATGGTTGAACCGACAAAGCGGAAGCCACGCGCCTTGAGGTCTTTGCTCATCGCGTCGGACTCCGGGCTTCGCGCCGGAAGTTGCTTGAGAGTACGCCACCGGTTCCTCTTCGTCTTGCCGCCGGTGAACTGCCAGATGTAGCGGTCAAAGCTGCCGTACTCATGCTGTACGAGGAGGAAGGCCCGCGCGTTGGCAATCGTTGCGTCAATCTTCATCCGGTTGCGGATGATGCCGGCATCCGCCAGCAGCGCCTTCACCTTCCGGCCGTCGTACTTCGCCACCTTGCGTGGGTCGAAGTCGTCGAACGCCCTGCTGAACCCCTCACGTTTCTTCAGCACAATCGCCCAACTCAAGCCGGCCTGGAACGCGTCCAGTACGAGGAACTCAAACAGCTTCCGGTCATCGTGGAGCGGTACGCCCCATTCAGTATCGTGGTAGCGGATCATCTGCTCGTTTCCCTCCGGCCACGGGCAGCGCCGGACCTGTTTCACGGTCTTTGATTTCTGCATGGTGGTGCTGGCAAGTAAACCCCAAACCCGTCCGTTGGTCAAGCCTCAACGGCTTGACCTGGCGTGCGGCGTTTTCTATGCTTCTCCGGCGACAGGGCCGCCGCTCAGCAAGGCCGGCCCTTGCCGCCGGTCCTGAAGTTTCGCCGAGAGGATATCCGCTGTTTCACTTCAGTTCCCGCGAGTTACGCCTGCGCTTGTCTTCGGGCCATTCGCTCCGCTGCTGCCGCTTCCCCGGCCGCTGGATGACGGAGTCGGCGCTCGACCGGCTGCGCGAGGACGTCAAATCCATCACCGTCGCCCGGCTGGGAGCGCTGCCGGCCTACGGCGTATTACTGCCCGGCCGCGAAGCCTGGCGTAACCGGATTGTCACCTGTCTCTACGCCCGGGACCGCACGCCGTTCGCGTTCAGCACCGTGGT
Source organism: uncultured bacterium (assembly GCA_964626085.1). Taxonomy (GTDB): domain Bacteria; phylum Hydrothermota; class Tepidihabitantia; order Tepidihabitantales; family Tepidihabitantaceae; genus UBA2258. Next base: position 8,861 of record CAZVCQ010000025.1, on the reverse strand, counting down.
GCCCTACACGCTGGCACTCGACGGCCGCGTCCACAGTGTCTTCCAACTCGGCCTGGTCGTCGCCAACGGGCGATCCGCGCAGCGCACCATCGGCCCGCTCTACTCCTACCCGCTCGCCTACATTCTGGCTCTGCGCGGGTTCCGGCAGTATTGGATTGCCCAGGCGTCAATGATACCCAACCTCATCGGCTTCGTCACCGACACCTTCGTGGACGTCTTCCCACACTACCGCCACCGCCGCCCTCCGGCGCGCACGGTCCGGGACATCGCGCGGCTCCTCGTTTCCGAGCACCGAACCGGAGAGCCGGTTCAACGAAGAGACATTCGCGGTCAGCCACTGCTACGACGGCGCGGCAGGACTGCTGCGCAAGTCGTGGGACGACGTCGCGAAACACCGGGACCCGCGCTGCAACGAACTCTGCCGCCGCGCCCTCGACTACGACCGCGGCGACGACTTGCTGCTGATCGGCCACGTCAACCTCGCGATGCTGCTGCGCCGAACCGTCGGAGGAATCGTCAAACGACGATGAGCAAGGACGACGCGGTTGTCCTCCGCCCCTGGCAGCCGGCCGACAACGAGGCGCTTGTCAACATCGCCCGCACGATGTCGCTGCCGGCCCGGGTCCGTCTCGGCATCGACCGCGCTCCCGACTTCGCCGCGTTCTGCCGGAACGCCGGTGACGACTTCGACATCGTCGTCGCCGAGGTCAAAGGCCGGGTCGCCGGATTCATGGAAACCCGCCGCTTCAAGTTCCGGCTCCGGGGCAGCCCGGTGCGGGTCGCATACCTCGCGCTTGTCGGCGTCGAGCCGGGCAGCCGCGGTCGAGCGGCGCACTAGGGAAGCCGACGCGGACCTCGCCCTCGGACTGGTGAACGCCCGCAACCCACGGATGTCCGGCTACCTCGCCGCCAACCGGGCCGACATCGTCCTTGGCCGCCGGATTGTCGTTGCTTCGCTGCTGCTCGGCCCGCGCCATACGGTCGGGCCCGACCTCGCCGTCGGCCCGGCCGCCCCTTCGGACCTTGGCGAAATCGCGCAACTGGTCGAGCGAAGCCACGAACGGCACATCCTGACGCCGGTCGTCGACGAAGCCGCTCTCGCTGCCCTCGGTCCGGAGAACATCGCAGTCTGCCGCGACCGCGGCCGCATAGTCGCGACGCTCGGCACCTGGGACCAGCGTGCCCTCCGCCGAATCATGGTCGTCGGCTACGGCCTGGCCGAGCGCGGGCTTCGCCAACTGCTCAACCTGGCCGGCGGGCTGACCCACCTCGCCCGGCTGCCCGCACCCGGCGAGGAACTGCGGGTCATCTATACGGCTTACGCTGCCGCCGAACCGGGCAGAGAAGGCGCTTTCGCCGGCCTGCTCCGGTCCGTCTGCAACCGCTTTGCCGGCCGGGGCTATCACGCCCTGCTGCTCGGACTGCCCGAAGGCGACCCGCTGACGGCAACGACCCGCGGTCTCTGGCAGTTCCGGAACGTCGACCTGCCGGTCGTCATCCCGCGCGGCGCCGCCCTGCGCGCCCTCCTCGGCGCCGGCCCGCCATCGATTCGCTTCGAGTACGCCTTTGCCTGAGCGGCCGGCCATATCCTTGACTCGGCCCAGTCGACTGCCTACAATAGCGTACTAGTTGGACAACACCATCAAGACCCCGCGCGGACAATCGTGAAACAGGACAACAGCTGCAGCCATTCGATTTCGGTCGAGGATCTTGACCCGCTTGCCTTGCTCGGCCCGGCCGACGTCAACCTGACGACCCTCGCCAAACACTACAAGACGGCTATTGTCGTACGCGACGGCCGCATCATGCTCTCCGGGCCCAAAGCAGAAGAATCGGAACTGATGGGGCTGCTTGACCGGCTGCTTGCCCACGTGCGCCGGGGCGAGCCGCTGAGCCCGGAACTAATCAACGCCGAAGTGGACCGGCTCCGCCGCAGCGGCGAGCCTGACGCCGGCAAAGGCGAACCGGAAGTGCTTGCCATCCGCACTCCGCGCAAGGCCATCTTCGCCAAGACGCACAACCAGCGCATCTACCTGCAGGCGATTCAGCGCAGCGACATCATCCTTGCCGTCGGGCCGGCCGGCACCGGCAAGACCTATCTCGCGGTCGCCGCCGCTCTCGAATCACTCGTCTCGGGCCACTCCAGCCGCATCATTCTTACGCGCCCCGCGGTTGAGGCTGGCGAATCGCTCGGCTACCTGCCGGGGACGTTCAAAGAGAAAGTGGACCCTTACCTGCGACCGCTCTACGACGCGCTGTTCGACATGATGCCGATGGAGCGGGTCCAGCGCCTGATCGAGCAGGAAGTCATCGAAGTCGCACCGCTCGCGTTCATGCGCGGCCGGACACTGTCCGATGCCTACATCATCCTCGACGAGGCCCAGAACACGACCTCGACTCAGATGCGGATGTTCCTCACCCGGCTCGGCTGGAACTCAAAGGCGATTGTCACCGGCGATATCACCCAGATTGACCTTGCCGCCGAACACGCCTCCGGCCTGATTGAGGCGGTCGACAGGCTTGACGGCGTCACCGGCATCAGCATCGTCCGCCTCACCGACGCCGACGTAGTCCGGCCGCCGCTCGTCTCGCGCATCATCCGGGCGTATGAGAACCGCCCGGCCCCGGATGCGCCCTGAAATCTTCGGCACGCGGGACGACCGCCTGCGCGCCGACGTCCACCGCCTCTGCCGGCAACTCACCAGGGACTTCAACCCGGACGCTGCCGCCGTGAACGTCATTGTTGTCACGGACCCGGAGATTCACGCGCTCAACCGCCAATTCCTCAAGCGCGACCGACCGACCAATGTCATCTCTTTCAACTGCGACGAACCCCGGGTCCCGCGTGAGACGCGCTTGTTGGGCGAGGTCTACGTATCCCGCGACCGGGCACGCGCGCAGGCTCGCGAGTATGGCGTTTCCTACTCCTCCGAGCTTCGCCGCCTCATCCTCCACGGCCTGCTCCACCTTCTCGGTCTCACCCACCGGCAGATGGAACCGTACTACCGGAGATACCTGCAGGCGGCCAAGCGACCAATGACCAGATCCCAATGACGAGTCAACCAGGAAAGGACCAACCGCCAGGTACGCAGCGGCATTGGTCATTCGGACTTTGGGGCTTGATTGGGAATTGGGTATTGGGTATCCGGAATTCCCCTTCCTAGCGCATGCTCTGGTATCTCCTCGCCATCGTCCTCCTGCTCGTCTTCTCCGCCTTCTTCTCAGGCTCGGAGACCGCGCTCTTCTCGCTCACCCCCGGCAAACGCGAAGAGCTCAAGACCAGCCGCCCCCGTGCATCCCGCCGCGTGGACAGCCTGCTTTCCGACCCCGGCCGCCTGCTCGGCACGCTCCTGCTCGGCAACCTGATCGTCAACACCGCTGCCTCCAGCATCTTCACAGTCGCGCTCCTCGCCCTGGCCCGGCGGAGCGGCACGAGCGAAGCCCTGCTGCTCGGCGCCGGCGGCATCGTGATGACCGTGGTCCTGCTCATCTTCTGCGAAGTCACGCCCAAGATACTGGCCAGCCGCAATCCCGGCGCCTTTGTGCCGCTTGTCGCCGGACCGGTCCAGGCAGCACGGCTGGTGCTGCGGCCGTTCACGGCGCTGCTGATGAGGGCCAGCCGCCGGTTCACCCCGAAGCAGCACGAACCGGCCGAGCTGTCCGACGACGAGCTCCACACAATGATCGAGGTCGGCAAGCAGCGCGGCGTAATATTCGGGTCCGAAGAAGAAATCCTGGCCAACCTCGTCGGGCTCGAGAAACGAACCGTGTCCGAAGTGATGACCCCGCGGATAGACATCGTCGCCGTGCCCGAGAACATGACCATTCGCGAAGCGATTGCCGCCTTTCGCAATGCCGGCTTCTCCCGGGTCCCGGTCTACCACGACGCAATCGACCATGTCGTCGGCACTGTCTATGCCAAAGACCTGCTTAGCGCCGCGGACCCGAACGCGCCGGTCTGCTCTCTTTGCCGGCCGGCTTTCTTCGTGCCCGAGGTCAAGCACCTGCCACCACTACTTGACGAACTCCGCCGCAAAGGCTCGCACATCGCGGTCGTGGTTGATGAATTCGGCCAGACATCAGGACTCGTCACGCTCGAAGACCTGCTCGAAGCCGTGTTCGGCGAGATCGTTGATGAACATGACGTCGCCGAGGAACTGCCCTACTCCAAGCTCGACGAACACAGCTACCTGGTTGACGGCGAGATTGACCTCGCCACGCTCAACCGGCTGTTCCGCCGCGCGTTCACCGGGCTCGAGTACGAACGCCTCTCCTCCTTTGTCCAGGACAAACTCGGCCGGCTCCCCATCGAGGGCGACACAATCAAGCATCGCACCCTTGAGATCACGGTGAAGGAAACCGCCGGCCCCAAGCTCGAGAAGGTGCTGATACGGAAGAAGAAGTGATGGGAATCCACCACCAAGACACAAAGACACAAAGAGGACGCTCGGACAGGCTGCCTCGTCCGGTCATTCTGCCTTTTGACTTCTGCCATCTGACTTCTGACCTCGTCCTTCACTCGATCCCTCGATCCCTTGATCCCTCGATCCCTCTCCTCTAATGGAACTTCTCTTCGGCTTCTTCCTGATTCTCGCCAGCGGCTTCTACTCAGGTTCCGAGACTGCGCTCTATCGCGCCAACTGGATTCGTCTGACCAACTGGGCGAGCCACAATATCGCCGGCGCGAGACGAGCGCTCCAGCTTCTCGACCGGCGCGAGACCACGGTCGTCGATACGCTCGTCGGCGCCAATCTCTGCAACGTCTTTGCCACCGTGCTCTTCTCGCGTTTCTTCGCGGCACGCTACGGACCGGCGTACGCCATGGTCGCCGTCGTCCTCGTCGTCGGCCTCACAATCATCCTCGGCGACTACGTGCCCAAAGCAATTGCCCAGGCGTTTCCCGACCGCTGGCTCCGGCAGACCGTGCTGCCGCTGTCCGTCAGCCGCGTCGTGTTCGCCCCCGCGGGCTTCATCCTCTCCGGCATCACCCGCCTCCTTGCCGGCCCGTTCACCCGCTCCGGCCAGCGGTTCACGCTCACCCGGCAGGATTTCCTCGCCGCCCTGCGGAAGCGCGATGCCGAATCCGGCTCGGCTAGGCTCGTCACTGAAATGGTCTCCCGGCTCTTCCGCTTCTCGGCCATGAAGGTTTCGGAAGTCGGTATCCCGCTTGCGCAGGTCGAAGCCGTGCCCCACAACGCAGGCCTGAACGACGTGCTCGCGGTCATCAACGAGCACGGCTTCTCGCGCATCCCGGTCTATCAGGGCAACATCACCAACATCACCGGCGTAATCGTGGCGAAGGACCTGCTCGCGGCCCCGGCCTGGCGCGTCCGCAAGATGCCGCGCGTCAACGAAAGCGACCGTGCCATGGAAGTCCTGCGCCTGATGCAGCACCGCGGCGAACACCTCGCGGTCGTCGAGGACGCAAGCCACCAGGTCACCGGCATCGTATCGCTCGAAGACCTGCTCGAAGAGCTCGTCGGCGAGATCCGCTCCGAAGACTGACCCAGAGGATTCAAGGCATCAAGGGGTCAAGGGGTCCAGTGGCCGGCCCGGAACTCGAATCCTTGAATCCTCGCACTGTCCGACAGGGGCCGCTGAGGCCACCCCTCGGCCCCCTCTCAAAGCATGCGTCGAATCGTACGTAGCGAGGCTATCTGCCTGCGGGTCCGGGACTACCACGAGTCGTCCAAGCTCGTTACGTTCTTCACGCTCGAAAGCGGCAAGGTAGGCTGCCTCGCCAAAGGCGCGCGCCGCCTCCGGAGCAAGTTTGGTGCCGCCCTCGACCTCTTCGCCCAGTCGCGCATCATCTACTACCTTCGCGAGACGCGCGACCTGTACACGCTCTCTGACGCCGAACTCGTCCACTCGTTTTCAGGTCTTGCGAACGAGCCCGAGCGGTTCCTCGCCGCCGAACAGATGGCTGAGTTTGTCCTGCGAACCATCCAGGCTCACGACCCCAGCCCTCAGCTCTACCGGCTCCTGCTCAACTACCTCACTACTCTGGAGAGCTTGCAGTCCCCGGGTCCCGCCAATCTGCAACCTGCAACCGGAATCAACCGCCAAGAGCACCAAGGACGCCAAGTTCCCGGCCCCGACAACCTGCCGTCTTCGGACTCCACCATTCTGCGCTCTGCATTCTGCACTTTGAATTCTCCGCACACCGCTCTCGTCTGCTCCTTCCTCCTCAAAGCCGCAAGCTTCCTCGGGTTCCGGCCCGAACTTCGTCGTTGCCTCATCTGTCACCGTCCCATCGAAAACTCGCGTCCCGCCTACTTCGACACCGGCCGCGGCGGCATCATCTGCCCGCGCTGCGCCGGCGAGCGAGGGGACATGACCGCACTGTCGGACAGGGGCTCCTGCCAAATCGGCTCGGCGATTTCGGATCGTGTCCCAGGAATGACCCGCCTCGAGCCCACCGCCCTCGACACCCTTGCCTTTCTCCTTTACACGCCTGCCGCCGAAATCGCCCAGGTCTTCTCGGCCGGCCCGCAGCCTGCAGTCGAGACCAACCGCCAAGAACGCCAAGATGCGAAGGGAGAAGGGGAAATGACGAGGTGCAAACAGGGACGCCGCCAAGATTCCGGTCCGGAGAATCTGCAATCTCCGCCTCTCGCCTCCTCCGCCAATCTGCAATCTGCAACCTGCAATCTGCAATCTCCTCTCGATCTGGTGCTTGGTTTCCTCGGCCACCACTTCGACCCGCTCGTGCTCAACTCCTTCCGCTGGCACGCGCGCCTCGAACGCAACGTCTGACCGGCCGCCTTCCTCGCGGTTCGCAAACCCAAGAACAGAGATACTCAATGGAGTAGATACCGGAATGCCCGAGTGGCAGGGCGATATTGAACTGTCAGCGGCTCTTGCGGAGGCGCTGCCAGCCGGCGGCGGACAGGAGCGCGAGCAGAGGAACCAAAGGCACGCGGAAGCGGGACGCCGCCTCTGGTCCGGCCGAGATGACAATAAAGTACGCGAGCACTGCAACCACGACAACGACACCTGGCGTCCATCTGCCAAGCGCCGCGCGCGTCAACCAGAGCACTGCGCCTGAGTAGATGAAGGCAAGATAGCCCAGTGCAAACAGAGATGAAAGGAAGAGGAACCGATGCACGGACCATATCATGGCCAGGAACGATGCGGGCGCAACCTGAAGATGGGCGAGCAGCTCCTGCCCCCGTTGGTCCGTCTCCAACCCGGCCAGGGTGGCAAGGCAGAACGTACCCGGGTCGAGCAGCAGCGCGGCCGTGCTGCGCAGATGCATCAATATGTACCAACCCGGGTTGCGGGCGATGATGGCTATCCCATCGCGGAACCATTGCTCGCCGAGCACCGCGTGGTTGCGACCGGCGAACTCCGGACGTTTGGCCACCCAGCCGGTGAAGTCGGTACGCTCGGTTTCCATTCCCATTTCGCGGTGAACCTGGAACAACGGCTTGTGATCGCGCATCGAAATCGCGCCCGCGGCCCGGTAGAAGTACATGTTGAGGCCTTCGAGATGGCTGAACCGCGCGCTGCCTGTCCTCTGCAGGTTCTTCGCTTGCCAGCCACCGACAAGCAGGGCCGGTGCGAGCAGGAATGAACCGGCGCGGGTCAGGGCCAAGCGCCACCTGACCCGGCGAGGAACGGTCAGCCGGTCTCTCAACACAAGGAAGGCCGCGATGCCGACAGCACCGAGCGGCGCAAGGTAGTACCCGATGGGCCGTACGTGAATCGCGCAAGCCAGCGCGAGTCCGGACAACGCAAACCCGACCCAGCCGCGCAGCGGAGAAAGACTCCCCACCAGCAGCCAGATGGCCGTCAACACGAGCAGCGTGAACGCCGTTTCGGACATCAACATCTGGGCCGAACAGACGCTCGCGACGTCCAAGGACAGCAGAACCGCTGCCCACGTGCCGACTCGTGAACCGAACAGCTTTCTACCCAGAAGCCACGTGAGCGCAACCGTACCGGTGGCGATAAACGACTGCAGTATGATGACCGGCAGCGCGGAATCGCCGAATACCGGGTACACGGCGGACAGCAACAGCGGGTAGCCGGGCGTACGGAACGCCTCGTACACGAACGGAGGGCCGCTCGACCGGCTGAATACCCCGGGCCTGAACATGTTCAAGGCCAGGTAGTGGTAGGAGGCTGAGTCCGGGTGCCAGATTGCGATACGGTTGTGGAACCAGACCAAGAGAGCCAGACCGAGCTTGGTCAGAAGTGAGAACCCGAGAATTAATACAAGCGCCGCTCGGTCGCGACTGCAGGCCCTTCCTGACGACTGCATCGTGCGATTTTACCGCGGGGGCCGATGTCGGTCAAGAAGACCGCCCGGACCCAAGAACCGAGAGAGGATCAACCACCGTGGCCATGGAGAGCACAGAGCCGGGTGAAGACCGAGACTTGCTTCCCACCCTCCAGAATCTCTGTGTGCTCTGTGGTTCAATATCGGATTCGGGGCCCGGATTCCGCTGGCACGCGGGCCTCGAACGCAACGCCTGACCGGTCCGCCTCCCGCGCTCTACCCTAATCAGTCCGCAGCTACCGAGCTTCGCGCAGGCAGTAGGAGAATCAGACTCACCTGTTACGGAGCGATATCGAGGCGCGGCAGAGCGGCATTTCAGATTGCAGATTGGGGATTGCAGATTGATGGGAGCGGCGACGCGGTCAGCGATTCCTGACGCGCGGACGGTCAGAACTGCCGCTCATTCCCGAGTCTCAATGTGTATTATAGCACACATTCCGTCGGCCTAGGGGGAAGGTCCTAACTTCCCTAGTCCCAATATCCTAGCCCCCATTCCCTTTCCGACCCCTCCTATACCTACCCCATGGCGCGAACGGGACATGGGTTACACTTTATTATCAGGACATGGGTTACAGTT
>CAZVCQ010000024.1:0-14592 GCA_964626085.1 uncultured bacterium | reverse complement strand
CAATTCTATGGTCACCCAGCCCTGAGTCAACTCCTTAAGTTAGCGCATATGGGACAGACACCCCATTCCGGGAAGCTTCGGGACATCTTGGCAGATTCCGCCCGCCGATTTGACATCCCCGCCCGCGAGTCCTAGAATCCGGCCACGACGCGTTAAGCTCCTGTACCTCGACCAGAGGGATATCAGCAATCTCGCCAACGCCAGAGTCCCCCGTGAGCATGCCGACGCGCTGCTAGAGGCAGTAAACGACGGTCGAGTCGGTATTGTTGTTTCAGCCGTGCATGCCGTAGAGACGGCGCTGTGTTCGGACAAAGCCCTACGAGAGCGCATCATCGACTTCGTCGAACGTCTTCGCACGCGGAGATGGCTGAGACGAACAATGTGGATTGAGCAAGAGGAGGTGAAGCGGTGCTTCGTCGAAGACGTATCCAGTTGCCGTGCCGCGCCTATCCAGCCATTCACCTCAGGCCCACTTGAAGAGGTACGCGATTCCGTCGCACCCGCGATCGTCGTAGGTGAGTGGGACGTGGAGCACGAGTTTGGCTGTGCGGTCAACCTATGGCACAAGAAGGGGCGCGAGAAGGCTATACCCACGCTATGGAAATGGAAGACTGCTTGGCCGGGCCTAAGTTTGTACTCGCGGCTCACCACCCGAGGCCGGAAGGTGTCCGACTACGTCATGGAGAAGGAAGCCTGGAAGCTAGTCCCAGATCGTACGTCCACGGGTCTGCTGCTCTCGCAGAAGGACCGTCGTGAGTACATAGGCAAGCTTGACCTCGCAAGGTGCCCCGCGTTGGCTCTGTCGCTGCAGGTCGAGGACAGAATCCACGACGATGTGAAGGCCCACGCGGGAACCGGAGACATCCCGGACATCATGCATCTGTGCGCTGTGCCGTATTGTGACATGACAACCCTCGACAAGCGCATGCACAGTATCGTCCTACAGACCGCTATGGGCAAGGTGTTCCGTGACAGAGTGGCTGACAGCCTGCCGGATGCACTCCTGATGCTTGGCCTCAACTTTCAGGGCTAGCACTGGGTCAGGGAGTTTCGAGGCTCGACGGTTCGGATTCCGAGGGAGAACTGGGGACAGGCACCCCGTTTCGGGAAGCTTCGGGACATCGCGCTGCCGCAGGCAGCGAGTGAGCAGCTAGGCCGAAGAGACCCCTCCATCGGCGTCGGGGCGACGCGGCGTCGGTTAGCAGTGAGCAGTTGTCGGGCCTACGGCTGACGGCCTCGGGCCACTCTATCCCTCTATCCCTCGATCTCTCGATCCGTCTCCCCTGCTGATTGTCGATTGCAGATTGGCGCGGCGAGGCCGAAGCGGTGAACGGTTAGCGGATGGCGGTCGGGCGGCCTAGTGCAGGCGTTCGAGGTAGTGGCCGGTGGCTACGTCTATCTTGATGCGGTCCCCGTCCTTGATGAACTGCGGTACGAGGACCTCCATCCCGTTCTCGAGTGTGGCGGGTTTGGGAGCGGAGTCGTTGTCCCCGTGCAGGGCCGGCCCGGCTGATGCGACCACCACGTCAACTGTCGACGGGATGATGGCGTCGATCGCCTGCTCACCGTAGAAATCGACCTTGAGCTGGCTGCCATCGGCAAGAAACTTCTCATACGAACCCACCATCGGCCGTGGAATCGGCACCAGTTCGAATGTGGTCGGGTGCATGAAGTAGAACGTATCGCCGTCTTTGTAGCTGTAGGTGAGATTCGTGGTTTCGACCATGATGTTCTCTACCTTGTGCTCGGGGTGCAGCCGTTGCTCGGTCTGGGTTCCGGTCTGGAGGTTGCGCAGCCGCACGTGGACTGAACTCGGCAGTTTGGCCGTCCCGATCTTCATCTCGGCGAGCACGATCTTGTACAGCTCATTGTTGAGCCGGATGCACATGCCGTTCCGCAAGTCTGAGGCTTTGACCATGGATGCTACTCCTCAGGACAGAGTAACCCGGCGCGACGCAGAGTCAAGCGACGAGAGGCGCGTCGCAAATCCTAATTCCCGATTGCCAATCCCCAATGAAGTCCCAACGTAGAATGAAGCTCGAAGGCACGTCATTCCGACCGGTTGAAGGGAGTGAAGGGATTTCCCCTGTTCTGTGAGACCCCTCGGCCTCGCGTGGCTGTGCGAACCGTCTGCTCAACGGGCGACCAGGAACCTGCCCAAAGCGGGACGACCACTTCCGTCGCTGAGTGCCAGGAAGTAGACCCCGGCGGAGAGACGGCTGGCGTCGTTGGCGCCGGGGCGCAGGTCGAGCACCTTTCGGCCGGAGATGTCGAGCAGGACGGTTTTGGGGACAGTCCCCGTGCGGGCACAGTTCCCTTCAAGGAACAGCACGCCGCGCAGGACGGTCGGCCCCGGCCGTTCTTCCTGCATTCTGCCGGCACCCGACTCGCCCACCGCCGTGAATGGGAGGTTCAGCAAGGCGTGAACGGTATCTCCGTTGTCCGGAATCGCAAGCGGCATCTCGGTCGAGGACCCCTGCGTCTGCCATCCCAGGTGCTTGACCTCGAACAGGTCGACAGAGCCGGTGCGGCCGTCGGCCGTATCGTCAAGGCAGGCGAGATAGAGCGTATCCTCTCCGCCGGTGAGCCACGGCGCGCCATCGGTAAGGTCGAACGGGATGCGCCGGTACGGGAAAGGATAGTCGGTGACCGCGGCGCGCCACGACCGGAAGTCCTGGTGCCAGAGGCTTCGCTCGGGCGTGCCGATGCCGAACCTGATTCCGACCCGGTCGCGCGTCGGGTGGTTGAACCGCACCGTGCCGATGAGCACCGGCTGGTAGTCGATGCGGTCAGTCACGTAGGCAGCGTAGGCGTAGACAATCCGCGTATCCGCGGTCGCCTGGTACGACATCCAGAAGTAGCCGCTATCGCCCCACGCGGTACCCATCGAGTTGACCAGCCGGAACGCACCCGACCCGTCACGCGTGCTCATCGTGTCATCATACCCGACGATGGTCACCGCGTGCCCCGAAATCGGGCTGCCCTGCATGTCGGCCAGGGTGTAGATGTTATTGTAGTCGCTGATGTGCCAGAAATTGTCGTAGATGACGATGCCGGTCACGCACGTATTGCCGTTGGCGAGGTGCTGGCGGATGAGGTTGACGAAGTTGGAGTCGCGCACGTCGAACCAGAACGCGCTGTCGGCCCGGAACATCATGGCGTTCAGGTACGCCTGCTCGGTCGGCCAGGTCAGGTAGTCAAGGGTGTCGTACGGGCAGTCGGCCATCGTGCCGCAGCCCTGCTCGCACATCAGCGCCATCGCTCGGCTGAAGGAGGAACTCCCGTTCGTTCCGCGGTTGACCTGATTGTAGATGAATGCTGGGGCGCCCTGGTGGCTCGGGTCGGCGAGGTCCCAGCCCCGTTCGATGAACTCAAGCTGGGTCCGGTGGTAATAGCCGAACGCCCAGGCGGTGCAGCAGTTCTGCCAGTGCTGGTTGCCGACCGGCGGCATCTCGTCCGACAGGTCAACGTAGTGAACCGTGTCCGCGCAAGGCTTGCCGCCCGCGACCGGAACCACCGTCACCTTGGAGACCCACGGGCAGTATCCAAGTCTTCGGGGATGACGCCGCGACCGAAGTCAGGCGGCAGCCCGCCTTGCGCAAGGGCTACCAGCAACAGGGAAGCAAGAACCGGCACGCGCTACCTCACAATCACGATGCGGCCGACCCCGGCCCGCGCATCTGCCCGGTCGCACACAGAGTACACGCCAGGTGCGAGACGGCGCACGTCGTTCGCATCCCAGTCGCCGTCGAGGGCGGAGTAGTAGAGGCCGCACGGCATGTCGCCAGTCCGCCCCAGGCGCGAAGCTCCCGCGTTCCGGTGCGGCACGATTTCCTCATCGCCGCCGAGCAGTACGTAGATTGTGCCCCAGTTATGGTAGACGTGGCAGACGAAGTTGCGGATCTTCTCCGGGTTGTCGCGACCCGCATGCTGCGCGTGGATATCCTCAACCGTCACGACGGTATCCCTCAGCCCCAGGCTACCCCCGACGTAGCTGCACAGCGACGCGAGGCGATTCACGCACGAATCGGCCGTGACCACGACGTGGTCGTACTGCTGGCCGAACGTCAGGACCGGCAGCATCAGCGTTGCCGTATACAACACATATCTCACACCACTAGGCTAGCAGACTGCCAGGGCAGTATCAATGTACGAAGCATCTCTGTGAAGGAGTCAGTAGCCCAGGTCGAGGTCGACCGTGTTGAGGAAGTCCGTCCGTCCCGCTGCCAATCGGCGGATGTTCTCCATGACTTCGTCCCAACGCACGAGGTCATCCAGCGGGGATGCGGCTCGGTGCGGCGAGAGCACGACATTGTCGAGTTTGTGGAACGGGAGCCGATATGGGTACGTCCTACCCTCCGTATCAGGCTCGGGCCGGTAGTTGTACCAGACGTCAATCGCCGCGCCCCGGATGGTGCGTTGCTGCAATGCTCGGTAGAGCGCGTCCTCGTCAAACACAGGGCCGCGCCCGACGTTCACCACAAGCCCATCCGTGCCCAGGAGTTCGAGTTCCCGTGCGCCGATGAGCCCGCGCGTATCGTCGGTCTCGGGCAGTGCCGCAACGAGGATGTCCACCTGCTGAAGGAACTGGCCGAGTTCGCTGGGTCTGAATCGCGTCACCGGGGTCGGCATCGGCTCACTCCCGCCCGTCCATTCCCGACGCAGCACCGCGAACCTGGCGTCGAACCCCGAAAGCAGGAGATGCACATGGCGGTTAACGCGGCCGTAGCCCAGCAGGCCGACGACGCGACCACGCAACGGCATGGACTTCGCGTCGGTGTCTCCCATACGCCAACGGCCCTGCCGCATCCAGAGGTCGTGCTGCACCACATGATTCGTCAGCGCCAGCAGCAGGGCGACCGCGTGCTGGGCGGTGAAACAGGCATTGCCATGGCCGTTGACGAGCACGACACCGCGTTCCCGGAATTGCCGCCCGAACCTGGACAGCAGGTGCTGCACGCCGGCCCCGGGGTTGATGAACAGCTTCATCCGCTTCGCCGCTCCGAGCGTCATTTCGTCCGGCCGCCAGCCCACGATCACGTCCGCGTCGGCGGCGAGTGAGTGGAGGGTCTCGGGTTGAGTATCGGGTGGGAACACGAGCCTGACGCCCGCGGTATCGCGCAGCCCCTGCTCAAGGTACTGCCGAAGGTTCTCACGCGGCTGCCAGATGAACAGAACGGCCGTTTGGGTATTGTCCAGGTTCGCTCCGGGCTATCTCTGAACCACCAACTTGGTGACGCTCGGTGCACTGCGATCCACGCGGGACGTCGAACGCACAAGGTACACGCCAGGCGCGAGGTGGCGGACGTCGTTCGCGCCCGGCATGAGCTCCATAACGCGACGGCCGGCGACGTCGAGGAGGACGGTCTTGAGGGCAGTCCCCTTGCGGGGACGGTCCCCGTTCAGGAACAGCACGCGGCCGATGACCGTGGCGAGCGGTGCGGCCGGCCCGCCTGGGTCGGCGTCTGCTTCGCTCACAGCGATGATATCCTCGCCCAGCACGACACTGAATGCGACGGGCATCATGATGGTGTTGCCTGCATCAGCGAACGTCACTTCCAGGCGGAACGGGATGGTATCACCCGGCTGCGCTGACTCGGATGCCTGCACCAGGAACTGGTCGGCCCGGTTGTCGACATCGCTTCGGCGCTGGACGCCCGGGAAGGACTTCACCGAGTCCAGCACCGTGACGAGCGTATCGAGTGACACGAGTCTTGCATTGATGTCGCAGGCTGAATCAAGTGGGTGCACGGCCTGATTCCGAACCGTGAACCAGAGACTCGCCGTCTCGCCCGGGTCGAGCCATCCCGTGGCGTTACCGAGGACGGTGTCATCCACCGCGACCGAAACCGGGTCGAAGTACACTCCAGCAATTCGCGCCAGGTAGAATAGAGTCGGGACGTTGCCGTCAACTTCCCTGCGCATGAGCGCGGAGTCATTCCAGCATGCGTAGAACCAGGTGTCGGCCTCGATGACAAAGGAGTAGGTGAGGAACTTGTCCGCGGTATCGGAGAACCCCCAATCCGGCTGCGTGCCGTTGGCAAGGTAGAGGACGTGCGAGGCCTGACCGGTAAGAGTGTCGTGGTAGTCGTTGTACGTCTGGAACGTATCAACTACTTCCTGAAGCAGATCTTGCTCGGGCGGCGAGGTATAGACATAGCACCAAGGGTAGGTATTGTAACCGCCAAAGCAGTGGAAGTCCTGCTCGGTCCGAAACCGGTGGGTGGCCTGGAGGTCGCGGGCGGCAGTGGCCTCCGCATCGCTCCAGGGATCGGGGCCGCGGTAGGCGTGTGACGCGGGGCTGGGAGATGAGCCAACGTCGTCATAGCCCCATTTGAACCCATGATTACGGGATGGGTCTACGCCGACATTCGGGGGCACGACCACGCGGCGGTTCTTCCGCCAGTAGACGCCGGCTCCACCCGAGTCCGAGCAGTAGATCGAGCAATCCGGGTTCAGGATTGGTACCGTGTAGATCTCGCGGTTGTCCACCAGCCAGGTGGAAAGCGAGTCGGTGCCGTAGCCGGACAGAATTTGCTGCAGGAAGGCCATGACGATGGACGTACCCATCGGTTCGTCACCGTGAGTCGCGCCGGAGAAGCAGCAGGCCGGCTCATCCTCCTCCACCGATGCGTTGTCCGAGACCTTGAGGCACAGGATGTCGCGGTTCTGGCTGGTGGTCCCGATGACAAACAGGCTGCAGATTTCCGGGTACCGGGCCGCGAAGACGGCGACCGAATCCTGCATTTCCCAGTAGGTGTAGTAGTAGCCGAAGGTCTGCAGGCTCGGCGGGTCATGCGGATCCTCGCCGGTCAGGAGCTTGAACTTCTCATCGAGATTGGCCCACGTGACCGCGGTCTCCAGCCCGCAGTCCCGAATGCTGGCGAGTTGCCCCGCATCCGTGACAAGAAGCAGATACGTGCCGTTCTCGTCCGCGCCGCGGGAACAGATGTAGAGGTCACCGGCAAGGCTGCCGAGCCGGTCGAGGTCACGGGCGTCGTTGACGTACAGCCTCACCTCCATGAGCGTCGCGGATCGGTCCTGAGCGGCCCCTGCGGTCACAAGACACGCCAGGACGAGTGTCACCAGTCGGGACATGGAGTCTCCTTAGCGGACAATGCGAATCTCATCGAGAATGGTCAAGTATACGGCGGACGCAATCCCGAGCAAGTCATTCTGGCGGTTTCTTGACACAGGGTGACTTTGCCTTATTATCCACCATCGCCGGGACAGACGTACTGTATCGGCTTGCGACAGGTTAACCGAGTAATCAACCCGGCTGCGCCGTTCGGCGCAACCGACACCAGGAGGAAGTCTATGATAAAGTTCAAACCCGGGAACCTCCGCGTTCCCAAATTCCAGCGACCGGTGTACGTGGTTGCGGCTGGAACCACCGACTACCGCAAACACTACCCTGAGTACAAGCTGGAAGAGCTGACGATGATGGCCTTCAAGATGCTGCTTGAGGAAAACGACCTCAAGATGAGCCCGTTCGAAGTGAAGGGCCTCATCAACATGGCCTGCTACGGCGAGTTCGCCGATCACTTCCAGGACCAGCTGCTCTGCGAAGCCAAGATCCACGATTACCTCGGGCTCGACCCACTTCCCAACATCGGGGTCAAGACCGGCGGCGCGACCGGCGGCTACACGACCCTTGCCGGCGCAACCATGATCGCATCCGGCTACGCCGACTGCTGTCTCGTGCTCGGCTGGGAACGGATGGACGAAGTCGACACCCGCACCGGCAACTTCTACATCTCGTGCGCTGCCTGCAAGGACTTCGAGACCCGCATGGCCCGCATGTACGCGGCCTACTATGCGCCGATGGCCCGCCGCTTCGCCCATATCTTCGACGTGAAAGAGGAGATCCGCGCCGCCATCGCAGTCAAGAATCGCGGCTACGCCTGCTCCTCACCGTTCGCCCAGAACCCGGGCAAGCACACCGTCGAGGAAGTGCTGAACGGGCGCATGGTCTGCGACCCGCTCCGGATGCTGGAGTGCTGCGTAATGAGCGTCGGCTCGGCCGCGATGTTGCTTTGCGACGAGGCGACAGCATACAAGCTCTCCGACCACCCGATGCGGCTCCAGATAGCCGGCGGCACTCACACCCTGCGTGTGGCCGACCGCCGCAACATGGAAGTCCCCCTGCTGCCAAACGAAAAGCCGGGGATGTACGACTGGATGGAAAAGAAGTACCAGGAGCCCTACCCAGGTTTCCAGAGCTTCCTCGCTTCGCGGTTCGCCGCCTACATGGCGTACCGGATGGCCGGCATCAATGAACCGATGGAGGACCTCGACTTGGTCGAACTCCACGACGCATTCACCATCTCCGACCTCCAAACCTACGGCGACATCGGCCTCCGTCCCTACGGCAAGGAAGAGGAGTACATTACGTCGGGCGATGCCTACTACGGCGGCCGTTGTCCTTCGAACCTGTCCGGCGGCCTGCTCGGCACCATGCACGCGGTGGGTGCGACCGGCATCTTCCAGGGCGTCGAATGCTTCTGGCAGCTGCAGGGCAAGTACGACAAGTTCCACGGCGACCAGAAGATGTGGACCCGGTTCGGCAAGCAGAGACCCAGGGACTGGAAGTCGCTCCAGATAAAGAAACGTCGCCGCGCGCTCTGGATATCGCACGCCGGGGTCGGTTCACACGTCACCTGCGGCATTCTCGAAAACCCCGAACAGGTGAAGCACTAGGAGGCGGCAATGAAGAAAACGAAAAAGACAGTCAAGAAGACAGTGAAGAAGTCGAAGCCCGCTTCGAAGAAGGCTGCCGCCAAGCCCGCGGCCATCAAGTTCACGGGCGTGCCGATGGTCATCGAAAAGACCAGCCCGGCAATGGTCATCCAGTGGCCTCGTACGCTGATGCATCACCACACCTACGGCCTGCTCTCCCCGTTCTTCGAGGGACTGAAGAAGGGCAAGCTGATGGCCACGAAGTGCAAAACACCGGGCTGCGAGACAGGATACTGGCTGCCGCCCCGCGCCGACTGCCCGGACTGCCACACCCGCATGAAGTGGGTCCAGCTGAAGAACCCGGTGATCGGCGAGATCTTCACGTTCACCCACGTCGAATACCCCGGCCACGGCATCGAGATCTCCTACCCGTACTACCAGATCGACGTCAAGCTACCCGGCGCTGCGACCATCATGAAGGGCTACCTCGCCAAGGGCGAGGCGAAGATCGGTATGAAGGTGAAAGCCTGCTTCCGCACCAAGGGCTCGACCAACACCATCCTCGACCTCAACTGGGAGCCGGTCAAGTAGACCCGGCTCAATCGAATCAAGGGGCGGCACTAGTGTCGCCCCTTATGCTTGACCCTAGCTGGGAGAGCCGGTATCATCAGCCCGCGTATCGAAAGGAGCCATCACCGGATGAAAAAGACCAGTGAAACAACCCGAACCCGGGCAACACTCAAGGCCTCGCTGGACCGCGCCCGAGAGCTTCGGATCAAGCACTTTGTTGTCGCTTCCACCAGTGGCAGGACTGCACTGCAACTGGCAGGGATGCTGCCGTCCCACTTCGAGGCAGTCTGTGTCACCCACCGCGCCGGTTTCAAGGAGTTCGGTCGGAATGAACTACCCGACTCCGTGGAAAACAAGCTGGCCGCCTCCGGCATCCCAGTCCTGAGGACCACGCACCTGTTTGGTGGCGTCGAGCGGGCAATCCGTCTCAAGTTCGGCGGCCTTGGCCCAGCCGAGACGATAGCATTCACCTATCGTACGCTGGGCGAAGGCACCAAGGTGGCGGTCGAGATCGCCGTGATGGCACTCGACGCCGGGCTGATTCCACACGGCAAGGACGTCGTCTCAATCGCCGGCACCGGCTCGGGTGCAGACACTGCAATCGTCATCCGCCCCGCCCACTCGCGACAGTTCTTCGAGACCCGTGTGAGAGAGATCATCTGCAAGCTGACCAACTGGTAAGGAGCAGACCAGATGCCTGATTGTATCTTCTGTCAGATAGTCGCCGGCAAGGCCCCGGCCCGCAAAGTCTACGAGGACGAGCACACACTCGCGTTCCTCGACCGCTATCCCATCTCCCGCGGTCACACGCTCGTGATTCCGAAGAAACATGTGGAGTGGTTCACCGACATCGAGCCTGAGGACGGCATCGCCGGTCCTTTTCTCAAGACCTGCTACGTGGCCGCCCGCAGACTCAAGCACGCCTTCGACTGCGAGTACGTTACGATGCTCATCCGCGGCACCCGCGTCCCGCACCTGCACATGCTCTTGATCCCGAGCATCAAAGGCGAAGAGAACCTGCTCGACAAGACCTTGGCGATGCACCACTTCGCGCAGGCTCGCATGAAGCCCCCCTTCAGCGAACCGGAGCTCGACTCGATTGCCGAGCAGGTCAGAAACGCCGCAGTCTGACGCCGCAAAGGAGGCACCCTATGAGACTGCTGACTGCAATAGCCCTCGCCACGATTGTGACCGGCGCCTGGGCTCAACCTGCGGTGAACGAACTGAACCCCAGAGCGGGCGACTTCCTCGACTTCCCGCTCGACTCAACCATCCGGGCAGCGAACGCCGCCTACCAGGCCGCCCGGTACAACGAAGCTGCCCGCCTCTACCTGACTGCCCTGCAACACAACATCACCAATTCCAGCGACATCTACAACCTCGCCTGCTGCTACGGGCTGCTCAAACAAGACAGCCTGGCCGCGCTCTACCTGAAGCGTGCATTCCGCGCCGGATTCGACGACATCGGCCACGTCAAACGGGACCCGGATTTCGATTCGGTCCGTTCGCGGCCGCTGTTCGCCGCTGCGGTCGACAGTCTCGCCGACCTGGCCGACAGCGCCAACGCCCGGGCCGGCCTGCAGGTCGACGTCGAAGCCACCTGCATCGTACCCGGCTACGTCCGGCTACCCGACAACTACGACTCGACCCGGGCATACCCGCTGGTCATCGGGCTGCACGGCTACGGCGCAACCCCGAAGTCATTTACCAGACTCTACGAGCGGGCCGGCAACCCTGAGCTCATTTTTGTCTGCCTGCAGGCGCCCTACCCGTTCGGTGCCGGCCGGGACCTCGGCTACTCCTGGACCACCTGGAGCAAGTCTGACTCCACAGTCCATGAGCGGTCAGCCTGGTTCTCAACCGACTACGTAGCCGAGGCCGCGGAACAACTGGCCGTCCGCTACCGCACGACCGGTACGTGGCTGCTCGGCTTCTCCCAGGGCTGCGGCATGGCCTACGCGACCGGCATCAAACACCATACGCTGTTCAAGGGCATCATCGGCTTCGGCGGCGGGCTCGACACCACGAGCTTCGGCCCTGCCGACTACGCCGCGGCCAAAGGACTGAGAATCTTCGCCTCCCACGGCAAGGAAGACCGTGTCGTCGACTACAAGTACGGCACGACCACGCGCGACTTTCTCAAGCGCAAGGGGTACAACGTCACCTTCGTGGACTTCAAGGGCGGCCACACGGTCGCGGAGGAGCCGTTGAAGCAGGCAGTCAAGTGGCTCACTGCAGGCAAGTGAGGACGAGTGAACACTAAAAGGCTAGTAGCGAATGGCGAATTCCTAATGACTAGTTGAATCCCAAGGAGCTAGAAATTGCCAACTAGTCATTCCTCATCCATGCCCGGCCACTGGGGCGACCGCGACTTCATCCGGGTCTGGGACGCCCGGCCGCCCACACCTCTGCGCTCCGAGCAACTCGACATCCTGGCGACCGTTGTCAAAGACGGCTACCGCAAAGGCGCGCGCATCCTCGACCTCGGGTGCGGGACCGGCAAGACCGAGAAGCTGATTCTCAACAGCCTGCCCGTGGCCCGGTTCACCGGTGTTGACCGCTCGCCCGTGATGCTCGAATTCGCCCGTGATAAGCTGAAGGACTACGCGGACCAGTGCCATTTCGTCCAGTCCGACCTTGGCCGCCTCTCTCCGCTCAGGCTGCCCGGCCGGCCCTTCCGGTTCATCGTCAGCGTCAATGTCATCCACGAACTGCCACATCCGGCAAAACGCCGGCTGTTCCGCTCCTGCCGGAGTGCGATCGCGCGCACCGGCCTGCTCCTCATCATCGACCGTCTGGCCACAGACAACCACAGTCTGCGCCAGCCGTATCAAAGCGTGCTCCAACGCCTCCAGCGCCTCCACGGAGTCGAGGCCGGCGAGTACTCCACGCATTTCGCCGACCCCAAACACAAGGACGACGAATACCCGGCGACTCTCGACCAGTACTTCCGCTGGCTGCGCCGGGCCGGCTTCTCCCCCGCCCTGTTGCACTTGCACTTCCACAAGGCCCTCATCGCCGCCGGACCGGTTTGACGCGAGGCAAACGCACCGTCCGACCGGGGCCGCCGACGCCAACTCGAATGAAACGGAGCCTCATCTGCACGCAGCATTTTCGTGTCTTTCGTGCCTTCGTGACTCCCATATCGGGACTCCGGCCAATCATTTGACTTCACCACCCGCCGGTATACACTGATACAGATGTGGATACTGGTCATCAATCCGGGCGGCGGATCCACCAAAGTGGCCGTATTCAACGGCCATCGCCAGGTATTCGCTGAGACCGTCGAGCACCCACCCAACCAGCTTGTCCGTTTCGGCCACTCTCTTGACCAGTACGAGTTACGCAAGTCCGCGGTACTTTCGGTCCTGGACAAGCACGATTTCGATCCGGCCCGGCTGCAGGCGATTGCCACGCGCGGCGGGCCGCTGAAGCCGCTTCCCGGCGGGGTCTATCGCATCACACCGCGGGTCGCCGCCGATATCCGGCATGGCGAGTACCAGACCCTTCATCCGGCGCTGCTCGGCCCGCTCATCGGGTTCGAGCTCTCCCAGGAATTGAACATACCCGCCTACTTCGTCGACCCGGAGTCGACCGACGAGTTCCGCGACATCGCCCGCGTTTCCGGGTTCAAAGGCATCCAGCGAGTCGCGCTCTCGCACGCTCTGAGCTGCCGCACCGTGGCCCAGGCGACCGCCAAGAAGCTCAAGAAGCCCTACGCCAAGTGCCGTTTCGTGGTCGCGCACCTCGGGACCGGCATCACCGTTGCCGCGCACGTCGGCGGCAGGCAGGTTGATGCCACCAACGCCAATGACGACGGGCCGTTTTCGCCGCAGCGCTCCGGGAGCCTGCCCCTCTCGGGAATCGTCCGCGTCTGCTTCTCCGGCCAGTACACCGAACCGGCGCTCATGAACCTGCTGACGAACCGCGGCGGCCTGGTTTCGTATTTCGGCACCGGCGACATCCGCCGGGTTGAGGTGGCGGCGGCCGGCGGCAACAAGCAAGCCGAAGTAGTCTATCACGCGCTGGTCTACAACGTAGCCAAGGAGATCGGTGCCTACGTCGTGGCCTGCGAAGGCAAGCCCGACGGGATTATTCTCACCGGCGGCCTCACGCTATCGAAGCGATTCCTGGCCGACTTGAAGAAGTGGCTTGCCCCGCTCAAGTTGAAGATCTTCGTGTACCCGGGCGAGGAAGAGATGTCGGCGCTGGCCGCGCGCCTGCTCGCAGTCCTGACCGGCAAAGAAAAGGAACGAAGCTATGACAAAGGAATTGCTCTCCGGGGATGAAGCCGTTGCCCGGGGAGCCTGGGAGGCAGGCTGCCACGTAGCGGCCGCCTACCCAGGCACACCATCCACCGAAATCCTCGAAGCCCTCTCAACCTACAAAGAAGTCTACAGCGAATGGTCTCCCAATGAGAAAGTAGCCCTCGAGGTCGCGCTTGGCGCCTCGATCGCCGGCGTCCGGGCGCTCGCCGCGATGAAACACGTCGGCCTGAACGTGGCGGCCGACCCGCTCTTCTCGGCCGCCTACATCGGCGCTCGCGGCGGGCTCGTCATCGTCACCGCCGACGACCCGGGCCTCCACTCCTCGCAGAATGAACAGGACAACCGGTACTACGGCCTGATGGCCAAAGTGCCGGTCCTCTGCCCCTCCGATTCACAGGAAGCGAAGGACTTCACCCGCCGGGCATTCGACATCTCCGAGGAGTTCGACATCCCGGTCATCCTGCGCATCACTACCCGCATCGCCCATTCCAGCAGCGTTGTGCAGTTGGGCGAGCGCCAGGCTCGGCCGGGCAAAGGCTACGAGAAACAGATAACCAAGACCATGATCCTGCCGGCATTCGCCCGGGTGCGCCACGTCGACCTGGAGCAGCGGCTGGACCGGGTCCTTGCCTGGAACGAAGCCGGCGACCTGAACCGGATTGAGCAAGGCTCGAAACAACGCGGGGTCATCTGCGACGGCGTCTCCTACCAGTACGCCCGCGAGGTCTTCCCCGATGCCTCGTTCCTCAAACTCGGCATGGTCTGGCCTTTCCCCAAGGAACTCGTGCGTCGGTTCGCCGCCACCGTGGACGAGATCATAGTCATCGAAGAGGTGGACCCATTCATCGAGACCCAGGTCCATGCGCTGGGAATCAAGGCCACGGGCAAGGACAAGCTCCCCCGCACCAATGAACTGAGCCCGCGCGTGCTGCGCGAATCCCTCGCCCCCCGCCCCTCGCCCCCCACCCCTGAACCTGAACCGGACCTGCCCAAACGCCCCCCGGCCCTGTGCCCGGGCTGCCCGCACACCGGCATCTTCTGGGCCCTGCAGAAACAGAAGCTCTTCATCGGCGGC
>CAZVCQ010000023.1:0-14684 GCA_964626085.1 uncultured bacterium | reverse complement strand
GGAGAATAGTTGCCGGCGCTGCTGACCCGCGTCTTCCGACGCTCCGAGACCGACCCATCCACCGGCCCGGTTCCGTTCGGCCCCCAGTACACGCTCGCGGGTGACCGGCTGGCCATCGAATCCGGTCCGCTCGCCGGCACAGTTCTGCGTATCGAGCGCGACGTATCGAAAACCAAAGCGGACTTCAACTTCTACGAAACTGCCGAAAGCAATCCGCCCGTCGCCAGCCGCCGGCCGTCGGTCGCGCCCGATCCGATGGCGCATTGCCATTTCGACCGTGACCCGGAGACGGGTACCGAGACCCTCTGGGGCATTTTCATCCGCTCCGAGTTCCGCCACCGTGGCCTGACCACACTGCTCATCCACCTCACCTTCCGGGAGTTGCTCGCAACCGGTCGGCGCCACCGGTTCGCGGTCCGCAAGCTCATGCAGGTAGACACCGAAGGCCGCAGCCAGGCTCAGACGCCGGGGAACGCGAAACCCGAATCAGGGAACTCACCGTCGCCCGGCATCTCGCTCCACAACCTCGGAATCGGCCTGGTCGCGCTGCGTCTCGGGCTCCGGCCGGAACCGGACCTCGAACGCCTGCTTGTGCCGGACAACGTCAAGTCGGTACAGGCCCTACCGCCTGACCCGCCGAACCCGCCCGGACTGCTTATCCGGCTCGGGACACTGCCTGGCCTTCTGGTCGCGGCGCTCATCGATCCTGACACCGGTCATCCCCTCACCCACGCCGAGGCGTACGAACGCTTCGTAAGCCCGCGGCAGTTGCTCCGGCAGGCGCTGGCCGGCGAGGCGATCATCGGCAACATCGACTACATCCTGCCCCGAGTCGCCGTCGAGCCCCTGGCCGCCCGACTCGCGAACGACCCCGCGGAACTCAGACGCTTCACCGCCGCGCTTCGCCGCGGTGCGAGAAACTGAATGCCGACGAAGCTGAGGCTCGAAGCACACCGGTCCCTGGAAATATCGTTTGCGCTGCTCAGCCCGAAGTACGGCTGCGGCGTGATGCTGGGCAGCCTGCCGCGTTTCAACGCATCCGACCCCCTGCACAATGCGATGTCCAATTACGGCTACGAGAACCTGTTTGCGGACAAGGCAGCCCAGAAAACGGTTGAGAACTCGGGCCTGCTCAAGCAGTTCTATGACAATGCCTTCACCAACAAGACGTCGCCGCGCCAGAACTTCAGAAACGTCTACGGGCACCTCGAGGTCTTCATGGCGATTGACGCGGCGGCCAAGACCGCGTGGTTTGTCGCCGACCCGACCAACCGCGTCGCACTCATGAACTACTATCGCGACGCGGTGTCGCTCGGCCTCAAACCGCTCGGCGTGCTGCTGCTCGGCTCTACGGTCCGGCTGACTCCGGCCGGCTGGCAGAACCTCTTTGACCTGCTGACCGACAAGTTCTTCAACGCCAACCCCGGAGTCCATCGAGTCGAGATAATGGGCGCGCTGGACGGAGTCCGCTGGCGGACCAACACCCTGGGCTTGGGAGTGACCCTGCTGAACTTCCGCGAGGTGCCGGAGATCGAGGCCGCAGTCCAAGAAGCTCTACGCGGCGCCGGTCCGGACATCCGCTACTGATGCCCGACGACCTCCACAACTTCATCACCGGCACCCTCTGGCTGAAGCTGAAGGAGGACGTGCGCGAGTTCCGGGTCTTCAATCGTCACGACCTCGCCTGCGCCGCCTATTTCCATATCCGCCGGGCACTGTGCATCCAGCCCGGTTGGTCCTGCCGCTGCGACCCGCCGCTTACGGGCGAACGCCGGCCGCTGCTGCCCGACCCCAACCTGGCCGTGTTCACAGTCGGGAAGCTGAGCGCGGTCTTCCAGCTCGAATTCCACATCACACCCGGCATGACCGGCGGATTCCCGACCGCGGTAATGAACGAGAGAATGACGTCCCTGCGCCGGACTGTCGAGGGTGCGGAGCGGTCGCGTGGGGACTCCGGCAAGGCCGGCCGCGGCTACCTGCTCGCGGTCTACGACACCGAGGAGGAGTGGTTCTATCCCGACCAGATGGTCTGGGAGAGACAATCCTGTTTCTGGCTGCCGGTCAACTGCCGCACATTCGCAGACTATGCCGAGTGGCATCAAAGATGGGAACGTCTTGCCCTGCTCTCGAACCAGTAGACACCTGAGCTCGACACGGCAGCGCTCAACGTTCAGCGTTCAGCGTTCGCTGTTTCTCTTGCTCGCGTCATTCGTCATCGCCCTGGCCGGCATCCCGACAATGACCGTGGACGAGCTCAAACCCGGCATGAAAGGTACCGGCCGTTCGGTTTTCTTCGGCACCGAGATCAAGGAGTTCGGGGTCGAGGTAGTCGACATCATGCACCACGTCTCGCCGCGCGGGGACCTGATTCTCTGCCGGCTCTCGGGACAGGGCCTCGAAGAATCCGGCGTAGTCGCCGGCATGTCGGGAAGCCCGGTATACATCGATGGCAAACTCATCGGCGCGGTCGCCTACGCCTGGTCCTTCGCCAAGGAACCGCTGGCCGGAGTCACGCCGGCGGCTCAGATGCTGAAGATATGGGAGGAACCCGACCGGCTTGAAAGCCCGAGGGGCATGCGCTCCAGCCGTCTGTCGGGAGGGAGCGAGTTCACGGGTCTTTCGGCCCTGCCGTTGCCGGTGGCCCTGTCCGGGCTCACGCCCGCGTTGTCTGAGCTGGTCGAGCCGGCCCTGAAGAAGATCGGCTTCACTCCGGTCGCGGCTGCGGGCAGCGGCTCGGCCGGCGAAGCCGACACATCGATGCTGGTCCCGGGAGCGGCGGTGGGCGTTGCCCTGGTTTCCGGCGACGTGCAGCTCTCCGGCATCGGCACCCTCACCTGCCGCGAAGGTAACCGCATCCTCGCGTTCGGACACCCGATGCTGCAGGCAGGCAACGTCCGGATGCCGATGGTCGGCGGCGTGATTCACTCAGTCATGGCGTCGGTCGCAACCTCCTTCAAGCTCTTCTCTCCCACCGCGCCGCTCGGCACCATCAACCAGGACCGGCTGGCTGGTGTCGGCGGCAACATCGGCCCCGTTCCCGAGATGCTACCGGTCACTGCCGTGGTGTCGTCACCATCCGGACTGGACACCTACCGGTTCCGCGTCGTCGAACAGGAGCAGCTCGCACCCACGCTTGCCGCCGTCGGCCTCGCCGAAGTCGTATACCAGACTGAGGGAAACAACGAGGAGATGACACTGGGTTCGCGCATGACCGTCCGTTTCTCCTCCTCTCAATCCTCGACCCCCGCCTCCCATCCCCCGTTCTCTCCCTTGGTCATCGAACACCGCTTCAGCGGAATCAACCCGGCGGCCGACCTGTTCCGTACGGCGAACAAGGAACTCCAGGTTCTTTTCGAGAACCGGTTTCTGCCCGCGCCTGTTGCCGCCGTCGATTTCGACATCCGCTTCAGTCGGGGCCAGAGCCTGACCTACCTGCTCTCGGCCCGACCGCAACTCGCGTCAGTGCGCCCGGGCGACTCGGTCCGCGTCACGCTCGGGCTGCGCGACTTCCGCGGCAACGACTCCGAGGTAGTAGTCACGGTCGGCATTCCTCAATCGACGCCGGAAGGCAGGTTACGAATCGTCCTCGCGCCGCCCGACTCGCTGCTGGCCCTCGAGGCGATGCGGGCTCCGGCCAAACTCGAGCCCGGTTCATTCGACGGGCTACTCGAATTGCTCTCGCAGACCGGTCGGGAGAATGAGTTGGTGGCCGCCGGTTTCTCGGCACGACCCGGCCTGACGCTCGCGGGAAAGGAACTCCCCGCTCCGCCGCCCTCGCTTCGCTCGGTTCTGCTCAACCCCCGGTCCGACGAGCAGGTCACGCCGACCAACGAGAGCCCGGTCTTCCGCCAGACATTCAACCTCGACCGCGTCATTTCCGGCGTGGCGAGGCTCGACGTGGAGGTGAAACGATGAAAGGACTAAGTATCAAGGACAAAGGACAAATCAAGGCGGCAAAACACGAAGTCCGGGCCGGACTTCGTCCTTCGTACTTGGCCCTTACGACTTGCTTTGTCCTTTGTACTTTGTCCTTTGCACTTGGTTCAGTCTGGACCATTGACGGCACCGACAGTCTGCTGCAGCAGCTCGACAACATCGAGTTTGAGAACGTCTCGATTCACGGCCGGGGCACCGTGACGCTGGCGCCGGCCCTCGTGGCCAAGGCGCTCGACGACGCGGCGGCAGTCTGGCAGACAACCACTGACCGCAGTGGCAACGTGTACGTCGCGACCGGCAATCAGGGCCGCCTTTACCGCCTGCGCTCATCGTCCATCGTTCATCGTTCATCGTTGCCCGAACTGGTGTTCGATTCCGGGCCCGGGGAAATCCTCGCCCTGACGTCCGACGCCTCCGGCGCGGTCTACTTCGGGACGACCCCTGATGCGAAGGTCTATCGAATCCGCCCGGGAGGAAAGCCCGAGCTGCTGTGCTCCACCGGTGAGAGCTACATCTTCAGCCTGCTCGCCACCCCTCCCTCAGCCTCTACCTCAGCCTCCATCTATGCCGCGACCGGCGAGCACGGCAAGCTCCTGCGCATCGCGCCCGATGGAAAGGCGACCGAGGTCTTCACCGCCCCGCAGGCGCACCTCACCACGCTGACATGGCTGGTCCCGGGCAAAGAACTGCTGGTCGGCACGTCGCCCGACGGCATCGTGTACCGTCTCAGCTTCACTGCCGGTGCCGCCAAGCCAGACGTCTCGGTGCTCTACGACACTCCGTTGAACGAGGTGAAGGCGGTTGCCGCGGACGCCGCCGGCCACGTGTACATTGGTGCCAACGCGGGCGACGACACTGACGACTCGGTCCACGCCGGTGTGTACATGGTTGACCGGCTCGGAGTCCGCCGCTGGTTCTGGCCCGCGCCCGACTCCATGGTATTCAGCCTCGCCCTCGTCCCGCTCTCGACCTCAGCCTCGTCCTCCAGCCTGCTCGTCGCGACCGGCAACAAAGGGATGGTCTACGAACTCGACACTCTCGGACGCGTGTCGGTGCGATACCGGCTGAAAGAAACCCAGGCACTCTCCCTGACTCCGCTGAAGAACGGGCTCCGGCTCGGCACCGGCAATCCGGGCAAGCTCTATGAAGCCGGCTCGAGTTACGCTGATTCCGGCTTCATCACCTCGGCGCCACACGACTGCGCCAACCCGGCCCTGTTCGGCACGCTCTCATCCCGCGCGAATGTCCCGGCGGGAACCGGACTGGCGTTCGAGACACGCTCCGGCAATTCGGAGAAGCCGGACTCCACCTGGAGCAAGTGGTCTTCGGCGGCCCCAGCAATCACGTCCCCGTCCCGTCGGTTCATCCAATGGCGATGCCGTTTCCGCTCATCGTTTCCCAGTCTCACGCCCGAACTGCAGCGCGTCGACATCTACTTCCGCTCGGCTAATCTCGCGCCGGTTATCAAGAAGCTCGATATCGCCCAGCCGTCGCTCGATGACGCCGCGAAGGGTCTGAACAAACCCTCGCGCCAGGTCACTTGGGAAGCGACCGACCCTGATTCCGACTCGCTCTCGTTCGAACTCTTCTTCCGAGGCGAGACCGAAACCTCATGGCAGCAGGTAGGACGCGAGGTCACCGATAGCCGCTTCGACCTCGATACCCGTTCCCTGCCTGATGGCTGGTACGAGCTCAAGCTCGTGGCCAGCGACGACCCGGCCCAGCCGGCCGGGGCTGCTCTGACTGCCGAGAAAGTGAGTCGGCCGTTCATGATTGACAACACCGCCCCGACTGTGACCGGGCTCGCGACCGGCACGCCGAACTCCAAGACCGGCTTCTGTCGAATCAGCTTCTCGGCCCAGGATGCCCTCTCCCCGATTGCCGCGGCCCGTGTATCGGTCAACGCCGGCGACTGGCTGACGCTCGAGCCGCAGGACCACGTCTTCGACTCCGGCACGGAGCGCTTCAACGCCGAGGTCCGTCTTCCGTCCGCCGTCCTCGGTCTTCCGTCCTTTGTGCTCAGTGTCTGGGTCGCCGACGCGCAGGGCAATGTGGCAGCGGCGCGCGCGACGGTGCGCGCGAGATAGCCGACCCCAAGGACAAAGTGTCAAGGACAAAGGACTAAGCAATGCGGCAAGTCCAAAGGCCCAATCGGATTTCCCACTTTGTCCTTTCCACTTGATTTGTCCTTAGTACTTCGTCCTTGAGACTTACGCGTTGAGCGTTCCCTATCGCCTCCTCGAACACACCTCCGACATCAAGGTCGAAATCTACGGTGCGGACCTCGCCGACCTCTTCACCAACGCGGCGACCTGCCTCTTTGACCTGACTCTCAGCCTTGAGAAGGTGCGAGAGACCCGATCTGTGCCCCTGTCATTGGAGTCGGCCGACCTGCCCGAGCTCTTCCTCGACTGGCTGCGCGAACTCCTGTTCCTATTCTCGACCCATTCGCTGGCAATACGCCGGGTAGAGATTGCTTCGATTGAGCCAACGAAGGTCCAGGCAACCGTCTTTGGCGAGGAATTCGACGCAGAGCGCCACGGCCTCAAAGTGGAGGTCAAGACCGCGACCTACCACCAATACCGGATTGACAAGACGGACGAAGGCTACCGGGCTACCGTACTCTTCGACGTCTAGTCCGCAAACCTGGCTCGCGCCGCTTGGATGGCTCGCCATTCATCGGCATGGACCGATGGCCATGGGGAGACGTTGGGCAGGTCTGCACTCCACGCCGCACGGTGCGACAGGGCGGGATTCAGGAAGCCCATTCGGTCGGCAAGAGAAGCCGTGCGGGTGCAACGAGATGCACGTAGTCGTTCTGTCAGTCACCGCGGGACGACTGGTGCGACGCGCGCGGTGCAGTCGCAGTGTGTTTAGGCAAGACAAGTGGTGACCAGACAATGAGAAGCACACAGGTCTTCCTTTTCGGGAAAGTCTCCAGTCGCAGGGAGAGTCAGGAGTCGACGAGCAGAACCGAATTGCCCCACAAACGCCGCATTCTCATACGGAAGCAACCCCTACACTGGATATGGCCGAAGGTACGGAAGGTGCATCACTCAACAGCGGCAAGAAAGTCGAAGGGCCTGTCGTTGACAACCGCAGGCCCGCGGCTATCCTCACGCAACCTGTCGACCGTCGCTAGGGACCATCCCCGGACGGGGACTGGCCTCAGTAACTCCGGCGGCAGCGATAGGCCGACATAGGGAGTTTGGGGACTGACCGGGCAAAGGGCGCGGAAGTGGCGCTCTGGAGATCACATGGATAGGGTACGGACCGGAACGCGATGGCCGATGGCGCAGAATGCGCCGCGTAACTGCAGGGCAGTGATTTACAGCCGGGTTGTACGGCTGAGGGTGTTCCTATGTGCAACCGCGCTGCTTCTCGGCGCGAGCGTTGGCTGGAGCCTACCAGAACCTGATACAATCCTATCGCCGGCGTCAGCCGGACCGACTTGGAACGACGTCTGTAGCCTGACCGTGGGCGGCAACGACGTGCGCTGGGCGGTGGGCGACAGCGGCAATGTGCTCAAGATGGTAGACGGTGACACGACGGCGAGATACGTCATCGGCAAGGGGCAGTTCGACCTTTGCGGAGTCTCGTTCGTCGACGCGAAGCATGGATGGATTGTCGGGAGCAAGCGGGATGACCCCGAACGCGGACGAGGCATTGTATTTAGAACAACCACCGGCGGTGCGAACCCTCAGGCTTGGACCGCGTCGTGCCCCGTGATAGGGCCCGACATCAACGTGCCGTTTCTGGACGTGCAAGCCCTGGATGTCAGGCACGTCTGGGTGACCTGCGTAGACGGTTACATGTTCTACAGCAACGACGGAGGCGTACGATGGGCGGTGGCCGCAAGACGCAGCAGTTCCGCGGCGTCGGGCATTGTCGGGAGTGAACATGAGAAGTGAGAGGCACGCGGGCCGTGTGTCACTAGCCCTCCTGTCCGTCGCGCTGCTGGTCGGCAGCGCCTACCCCCTGACCACAGAGGACATTGACATCATCTGGACCGTCCCGGGCGATACCGCGCTGATCTCGTTCGGGGCGTCGATTGCCAGTGGAGACATGAATGGTGATGGTCTTCCTGACATCATGGTTGCGGGCGACACATACGATGAGAATCATGGGACCACGCCGTATGGCGGTCGGGTCTGTGTCTATGGGGGCAACCATGTCGGAGCGACAACACCCGACTTTGTGTTGAGGAGTCCGGTGTGGAAGGGGGCCAATGCGCCCGTGCTGGCCTGCGGCGACCTGAATGGTGACGGCCATGCGGACTTGGCGATGGGCGAAGACATGGCGGACAACGGCGCCGGCGTGTGCACGATTTTCATGGGCGGTGACCCGATGGATACAACTCCTCGCTTTGTCATCTACGGCAATAACTGCTGGTGGCTGACCAATCACTTCGGCTTCGATGTCTCAATCGGTGACGTGAACGGTGATGGATACAACGACCTCGCGGTGGGAGCATACTATACGGCTGAACAGCCTGGGCATGCCGGCACGGGAAGGGTCTACGTGTTCTACGGCGGTACGGACTTCGACACAATACCAGATGTCACGCTGACGGGTGGGCATGATGGCCAGTCCGAGGGGTTCGGAATCGGCGTTTCGGCCGAAGGCGACTTCGACCACGATGGGTTCCACGACCTCTACATAGGAGCGTGGCAGTATGGCGGCTTCGGCGGCAGCGGCCGGATGTACGTCTACTACGGCGGCAATCCAATGGACACGAGCTACGACATGGCCATGTTGGGTGAGGGTCCAGCTCAGTGTCTGGGGTACGATAAGCCGGGCGCGCTGAATGCTCAGGG
Source organism: uncultured bacterium (assembly GCA_964626085.1). Taxonomy (GTDB): domain Bacteria; phylum Hydrothermota; class Tepidihabitantia; order Tepidihabitantales; family Tepidihabitantaceae; genus UBA2258. The sequence goes on along the minus strand of CAZVCQ010000023.1, from coordinate 5,931 downwards.
CGGCTTCGACTATGCAGTCGAAGGCAACGAGCTATGGCCGCACGGCATATTCAATCCGGCCGCCAACTGCGGAAAAGTGTACGTCCATGAGGGCGGAAGGCCGATGGACAGCATTCCCGACGTGGAACTCATCGGTCGTTTGGACACCGCAAGCCTGGGATACTCGACGCAGTCGGCGGGTGATGCTATTGGCGACGGGAACGACGACTTGGTCGGCGGCGCGCCATGGTTGCCGCCTTGTGGCTCCGGCGGGGCCTACCTGTGGGAGACAGGCGGTCACTTCGACACGGTGCCGGATGCGTGGATGACGGGAGAACCCAATCGACATGTAGGCATGAGGGTCTGCACTGCGGGCGACATTGACGGTGATGGACGGTCTGAGTTCCTGTGCGCCAGTTCCACCGGCGACCCGCCAGCATGCGTCTGGGTATGCAAGTACACGGGCGTGGGCCTGCACGAAGAAGAAGCTCTTCGTGTTCGAAGCGGCACCACGCTCCGGGCATACCCCAACCCTTGTCGAGACCAAGTCCGGTTGTCCTGCCCGGCGACTACAACGGAGAACCCAATCTTGAGAATCTGCGACGTGTCAGGTCGGGTAGTACGCGCGCTCGCGCTTGAGCGAGACGGATCAACACCAGCATTGCAGACCGCAACGTGGGATCTCCGAGACAACGCCGGCAGGCGCGTTGGACAGGGTGTCTATGTCGTTGACCTGGAGCAGAGGAGCGGGACCAAGAACCATCGCTGCTCGACCAAGGTGATTGTGGAGAGGCAGTGAGTCTCCGAATGGCCTCAAACCCCAAGCTTCAAGCCGCAAGCCGTCAGGCAGGACGGATCACGAATGAAACCGGTCAGAGGCAGCGTGCCGGGCGAGCACAGAATGGGAGGAGGTCTATGAACTGACCGGCGGGCCGCGGCAGAAGACAACTAAGAGGGCAGCCCTGCACGTCCGCCAAGACAAACAGGTTTCGAACTTGCGTCCGATTGCTGCCCTCGTGTTAGAGGATAACTAACGACAGAGGATAACTAACAGTTGACGAAAGTCAACGGAAGGAACGGTAACATGACCGCAATAACAAGAGTGAGAGTCTGCCTGTGCCTCGCTACGCTCGCCGTAACGCTGGCCGTGGGGGCAGGCGACATCGAAGTCAACTTCGATGCAAGCGGACCGACCCTGAATGACGTTTACGGCCTTACGGAAGGCAGCGACGCTGTCTTCTGGGCGGTCGGCGATTCGGGCAAGGTCTTCAAGATCGTCAATGGCTCCATCGTGTCTGAGTTCACGCTCGGCAATAGCGACTATGACCTCCACGGGGTATCCTTCCTCCCAAGCGGTGACACAGGCTACATCGTCGGCTACAAGCGCGATGAACCAGACCGCTGGAAGGGCGTCGTGTTCAGATCGACATCAGGAGGCATCGCCTGGCAACCGGAATACCCAGTAGTGCAGGACGGCATCAACGTGCCGTTTCTCAAGGTGCAGTGTGTACCGTCGCGCTACATCTGGGTGACCTGCGGTGACGGTTACGTGCTCTGGAGAAGTGACGGCTCAGCCTGGGCCCCGCGGGCGAAGCCGGGCGGAGATGATGACTACAGCTACCTATGGGGGCTGTGGTGCATAGACAGTCTGCACGACTGGGTCGCATCAGACCAGTCAAGGATGATCGCGAAGACCGAGAACATGGCGTGCTCATGGGATACGTTCTTCCCACTACTGGGCGACAGCTTGAGCTATCGCGGCATCGGGCCGTGGAATTCGTACTCGCCGGACTTCGCGAACATCGCTGTGGCCAGCTCCAAGGGCAAGATAGTCTACACGACGAACGGCGGCAGCAACTGGGCGGATTCGGACCCGCTGCCCGACGCCTGCCAGTGGTGGCGTGGCATATCGCATGAGCACGGCGGCAGCTCGGGCGACTGGGTCGGTACATCCGGCACGTGGTTGCCTGGAACTGCATACGGTTCCCACGGGTTCCCTCGCTGCAGCAAGGACTACGACATCAACGACGTTGACCGCGCCGGCGAATGGCACGTTGCCGTCGGGACGCATGAAGCGATATACGCCTCCTACGACGGCACGCCCGGTCTTCCCGACGGGGCCGAGCTCAGATACCTTGATGCTGTTTCCGGTCCGAACAGCGACGTCACTGTTAATATCGTCTTCTTCAACTATCGCAATGGCCCAGACACGGTTCGCGACATATGCGTCTATCGCAGCATATGCCAGGAGGACTGGGGTACCTCCCAGGCTGCCTTCTACGAATTGGTCGACCATGTCGACTCAATGGTCATCCCGTGCTACGGGTTGGACACTGTCATCCGGCTTTGCGTCCCTCCGTCCAACTCGACATACTGGTATGGGGCTACAGTCAACAATGAAGGATACAGCGCAAGCCCGAATGTCGACTCCGCCCGCGCTCTCGCGAGACCGACCGGGTACCCGCCTTCGACTCCGCCTGACTTCCAGGCCACCGACGTTGCCGGCGACCATGGCTGGAATGTCCAGTTCGACTGGTCCGCGGCGTACGGATCCCCCACGGGCTACGCGCTTGTCAGACTTCCTGCGACGGACTACGTGGCACCTTACCACTATGGCCACAAGGGAGGCCTGATAGCCGTCACCAACTCGTCAACGAGGACAGCCTATGATACACTGATGCTGCCCGGGTACGAATACCGGCGCGGCGTGCGCTCTTTCAACTCGGATGGCTCGTCGGCACCCGCCGTGACATTCGCGACTTCGGTGGACAACGTGAAGCCACCGATGGTGACGGGTCTCACGGGGAAGTACGTGGCGGAGATAGATGCCGCTGAACTCTGGTGGGATCCGACTCCGGAGAGGGGCGACCCGGCGAACCCAGACACCTTCGAACCCAATCACGGTGGCTACTGGGTCTGTCCTGATGTTGTGTTTGACTACAACATCAACCACCCGTCTCCGCTGTTCCGGAATCACTATATCGAACGCGTTCCCGATCACGGGTGCTACTGGGTGTTCGCGGTATGCGCGCAGGACCGTACGGGGAACCGCGGTGCATGGAGCGACTACGACTCGATCTGGATTCCCAGCCTTGCTACAACGTCGGCGCTGGCCACGGCCTACAACAACGGCACTCACTTGGCCCGTGTGCCCGGCACTGCCAACGAGCACATCGTGTACGAGAGCAACGACGAGGTCCGTTACGCGAACTCGACCGATGGCGGCATCGAGTGGCAGAATCGTACCACGCTCGATACCGGCGCCTCGCCCACGATAGCTACGGATGATTCGGCGCACGTGTGGACCGTCTACCTCAAGGACAACACCATCCGCTACAAGTCCATCAGTCCGAGTGTCGCCTGGAGCGGCGGCGTCCTCTACGACCCCGATGACCCCACCGTTGTGCTCGGACCGCCGACGGTTACCGCGCGCACGACGTCCGGGCTCCACTACGCATACTGCGCATTCCCGCTGTATGACCTCGACGCCGGCACGTCCGTCGTCAAGGTCGTGAAGTTCGACGACACCACCTCGGTCGTGTTGACCGTGGAAGCGACGCCGAACCAGGCGATGTCGGACAGCTTCGTGTCGATTTCGCTCACGCCCGGCGACAGCGTTCACTGTGTCTGGCAGCGGGGCAGCAGCATCCTCTATTCCGAGGCGCGCGTGACGCCGACCCAGTGGAGTTCGATTTCCTGGACCAGCCCGTCGACGCTCACGATGCCGGGAAGCGACGCCAAACACCCCTTCTGCGCGGCCTGGGGCAATCGGGTCATCATAGTGTGGTCAGACCAGATGTTGGGCGAGATAATGCGCACCTCACGAGTCGTCGCGACTCAGGGAACCTGGAATCTGCCGGCCAACGTGAGCCTGACGCAGGAGTTCTCTGACTTCCCACAGGCATCCTCTCCATGCGCAGTGTCATGGCAGGACCTGAAAGCAAGCGGGAAATGGGAGGTCAGGGCAAGGGCCGGAACCGAGTTGATCACCCTGACGGAGGACGCCAATGGCAACTCCCGCTACGTCCACATCAGCGCGGAGCTGGCCGACTCCTCTGACTCCGCTCCCGCGGCGCTCTATGCGTCATGGACGGACGGGACAGCCGAAGACGACTACTACGAGGTCAAGTCCCGAATCTACGATGGGACCCAGGACGGTGGGATGGCCGCCAGGCAGGTGCCCATTACCGTAACCGAGCTATCGGCGGTAGCCCCGAATCCATTCAGCCGCTCCACCGGCATCCGCTACCAGCTTGCGCGACCGGGTCGCACGAAGCTCTCTGTGTTCGATGCCGCAGGCAGAGAAGTCAGGACGCTTGTCAACTCAGAGCAGAACCGGGGCGCGTACACCGTCACTTGGGACGGCACCGACGTACGCGGTCGGTCAGCACCTAGAGGCGTCTACTTCCTGAGGTTCGCAGCTCCTGACTGCACCAGGCAGAGGAAGCTCACGCTCACGAGGTAGGCAAGCTGCTCAGCCGGGGGCGGCACGCATGCCGCCCCCGGCCAGAATGGGCACCGATTGATGAAGAAGGCGACAAAGACATGAGACGAAACGAACAAACCCGGCTGCAAGTCGGCCTGACCTTTCCCGGGAGCGGCCCCGTTGTCGCACCCGCTGCGATGCCCCCGGTCGCAGGTTCCCTTGTGCGGCATTGGTTCGACGCGAGAGGAGTGCTGACAAGAGCGCAGAGATGGAGCCGCCGGCATGGCCTAGAGGGGAGCAATGTGGCTTGCTCTTTGAGCTTGCTTGTCTGCGGCATCCTGTTTGGCCTGTTCGTCGGCGGTTATGTGGGATTCATGCATGCTGCCACGCCGCCCGCAGATTCGCCCTATGGCCTCGCGCAACCGGCGACCTCGGACGTAGGGTGGACTGCCATGATCAAGAAGCACAGGTCCGCGTCGCAGTGTCCCTCCGAGTCACCGGCCGAGAGCGAGCAGGAGACCCGTTGGCAGCGTCTAGCTGACGGTGCCGCCGTCCGACGAGGCACCCGCAATGTGCCACTCGACACGCCGGGCTTCCGGTCGGTGAAGAAGACGGTGGTTGCGCGCTAGCGCGCGTGAGGATGTAGACAGAAGGCAGTAGACAGAACACTGGACTGGGGCGGGCGAGAGCCTGCCCCTTGCTCATCAAAGCCAGACGATAGGGGACTGATTCTCAGGAAAACACTTCACAGATTGGCCGGGACGAGACCGGACGTTCCGGGCCGGGAAACGGAAACCGCGAGTCGGAGCGGAGTTTGTAGCGCAATCTGCCAGCATCTGACGGACGCACGGCCCATAGCTCACGCCAGGTCAAGGCACAACGCCTGAGTCTCCGTGTTCCCGTGGTCTACTAACAGGGGTATGCCCGGGGTATACCCCCGTACCATTCCCGGAACTGCCCGCGACGCCCTCCCGAAACACCTCGGCTCCGCCGTCGGTCCGGGCTTGCGCCGTGTTTCTCCGGCTTCCGCCGAAGCAACTCTCGCCGGAGCCATCCGGTGAGGTCCTTCTCGGTCAGCTCTGGCGGCGGGGCGCCGGGCCAAGGCCGGACAGGCGGGAAGGATGAGCGTCGGTGCGGCAGTGACTGCCATCCAGGAAACCGGCCAAGGAATCTGCCGGATTGCGCTCCGGACAGCAGGGAAGACTGCTCCCTTCGTTGCTCGGCAGATTGCTCTCCAGGCTGACTTCAGAGCAATTCTCCGTGCAATCCGCGGAGCGACCCGCAGCGCGGCGGTCCGGGCAGTTCTCGGAGCAACTCGGCGAGTTCTTCTCCGAATGGCCCGCCCGACAACTGACCGAACAGCAGACCAGTCAGCTCTCCAGATTCCTCTCCGGATTGCCGGTGGAGCAGTCTTCCGAACTGCTTTCCGGGCAGCTTGGAGAACAGCTCACAGAACAGCCTGGGTCCGGACTCAGGACATAGGTAACACATTGAGTACATGGAGGTACGAATATGTCCTGGTCAGT
>CAZVCQ010000022.1:0-14686 GCA_964626085.1 uncultured bacterium | reverse complement strand
AACAGGAGGTAACTGTGCCTACGGAGAGTCAGATTCTGGCTATCGGCATCATGATAGGAAGCTACGTCGTAGTCAGGATGGTGTCGTTCGTGTCGCGCACGGGAGAAAGGCGAGAGTCCGTCATCACCCAGGTACTAGCGGCCGTGACGATTCTAGTCGCGCTTCTGTGCATGTTGCACTTACTGACCGGTTTACCATGATGGGAGTGTTTTGAGAGGAGATAGTCTGTGAAGAATCGCATGTGGGTCTGGTCGGTTCTCGCGCTGGTCGTCTCTCTGTTCTGCATTGGAAGGGCTAATGATCTTCTAGTAGGAGACTGGCGACGCGCAGGGTGGGTAGTTCAGAACGCTATCACAGGGCAATTCCGGCCTGTTCGCGCAATAACCGATACCGGCGTGATCGTGCATATTAGAGCCGATACCTGCTATGGCCGCATAGGAGATGATCCCGCTCTAGTCCCTACCGCTGTAGGCTATGCCGCGTACTTGAAGCGAGGGGCACTCTCCTGTCCTTCGTATAAGAGTCGAAAGTCACTGCGAAACTATCCAGGAGATACGTGCTGGATACTGAGTAGGTTTATCGGAGGGATGCTTGAACAAACGCCAAGCGACCCGACTTATGGAGGTTCCTATAAACTGAAAGATTGGAAGTTAGAGGTCGGTCATGTAGGACCTTGTGATGCGTGGCTAACAACATCAGACGATGACAAAGTTCCAAGTACGATGACCGCTCCATACACACGACTGCTTATCCGCTACGGAGACTCAGACGACAGGCACTCGGACGTGGAAGACTGGTACAAGATCAACAAGTGAAAACTCCGTAAGAAAGCTAGCAAACACCCCGGCACCGAGCCGGGGTTTCATTTTCGCGCAGAGCAGAATTCGCCAGGTTAGTCTCTCTGAAACACAACGAAGCGCGGCGCTGTCGAGAAAGAAGACTCAAAGAAAGGAGAACAACCTTGGCCGCGAGGGAAGAGGCTACTACTCTCCCGGAGAAAGAACCCAAGCACAAGCCTGACCTTGAGCGTTCGTGTAGCCAGAGACTCTGTAAGCTCCCTCAAGACCTGAGTTCAAGACGACCGAAGGCTCCTGCTTCGGCATCGGTGGGGCCTAGAACATTCCGAGAATGGCTCCCAGAATGGTCAGCGCCGCGTCCAGGATTGCGCTGGATGCGTTCATTTCGCGTTTGGCTATCCTGATACCTGCCAAACGCTCTGGGAGGCTTCTGGCTTTGGCAGGTCAGGATTCACCGACCGAACCGGCGAACTCTGTAATCCAGAGTCTAGTGTTCAGATGATGAACTCGGATGTTGCTGTCGATCCGAGAAGTCAGAGCAGTGGCGGCTCATCCAGATAGATTTCACAATCCACAAGTACTGCAACCTCCTGTCATTTATGATGCACCAAGTCAGCATTCTGTGGGCAAGATGGGCGCTAGAAGTGGTGGGCATTTGATACCTAGTAAGGCCCAAACGTCCCTGCCTTTGGCATCCGCGCCTGATACATGGCCTGCAATTCTGACAAAGTTACAAAGTTCCATACGGCTTCTACGGCTTTCTGGCAGTCCATCCTAGGCCCCAAGTAGCCCTGCGGCCGAGATGGTTCCGCCAGCAGATGGCCTTGCGATGGAAGCTCTGACGATGTCTGACAGAACTGCAAGGCCGTCTGGACCTCCGCCGCTGGGAAGCGTCGGACACTCGCATTTACCTCCCCTGAGACCGGTAATGGGCTATACGACCTCAGAGCTATGTTTCCGTTATGGAGCTTACAAAGTTCTGTGGTCACTGGACGGGAATAGCCGGGAGTCATTGAGAGAATATCCGCAGCCTACATCCTGAAGAGGCTACCTAGTCTACTGAAGCACTTTGACAACTTAGCTTGGCACAGGCTTGACAAGATAACCTGTTGCCTTATGCCAGAAACTTGACACGATTTGTCTTAGATGACGGTGGAACAGATCGGCATTGGCGAGCGTCTATCTGGATGAAAGTTTATAGAACGGTATTTAACCTAAGCGAACGGTATGAGTAAGAACGGGCGACAAACCCCGGTCTCAAAGGAATGAAGATGAAGCTCAGCACATATGCGAAGAAGATCGGCCTATCGTACAAGACTGTTTGGGCATGGTGGCGGCGTGGATTCCTGAATGGTCAACAATTCCCCACAGGAACCATCGTGATCGACGATGCCGACCCAATCAAAGCACGCAGACCCGAGCCACGAGGGTTCGCGTGCAAGAAGGCGCGAGATCGCAAGCAGCGCTCCAAGTAAGCGAGGTTGTCAATGTACAAGCATCAATGCGAGTGGTGCGGCAAGTCATTCCGACGCAGCCGCACGCACTATTACTCGACGCCGACCGGCATTCGTCCCATCCGGTTCTGCTCCCTGCGTTGTTCCGGGCTGCACCGGAGGAAGGGGAAACCAGGCCCGTGCGAAGTCTGTCAGAGAGAAACGGAGGGACTGCGCCTTCACTGTGGTAAGAAGAGTGTCGCATTCGGGCACCGCTTCTGCTGCAAAGAGCACTATTACCAATACGTCCTGTTGCACCGCGCGGCGAAGACATGGTATGTTGTGAGACATGTCATAGAGAACGACATTCCGGTCCTTCGACTAACAGCGGGAACCAAGTGCGAGGTATGCGGAAGAAGGGCAACACGCAGGCACCACGACAGTTATGATTACCCTTTGCGCGTCCGCAGACTCTGCGACAGGTGTCACAAGAGATTCCACAAAGAGCACCCCGAGTTGAAGCCTCCGGCGCGCAGAGCAAGGCTCACAGTCCTACAGGAGCGCAATTTCGCATCAGACCTGCCTGTCCTGCTAGGAGTGGATCGCCGCGATGCTGCTTGACCAGGTCTGTGATTCCTGCGGTAGCTCAGTTTGTTCTGCGGAGCGGCTGTAGAAGCATGATAGTCTACGATCAGCATCCCCACCGACGCTTGGTGTGGAAGCATCTCGACTGTTACTGTGGGCACGGACTTGAGGGGCAACTCCTTCCCTTGATTCCCGGTGGGAAGCAGCCCGTGCGCGGTGTCAGGTGGTCAGGGGGCTTGCCGTCTGTGATGGCGGACTACGGACGAGCGAAGATGACGGACAAACGCCTCTCGGAATACTACTTTGCGGAACCCCTCTGCAATCTCGGCCTGCTGACAGGCATCCGGTCGGGCATCGTTGTGATCGACATTGACCGGCCCAAGTCCGGCGACCCACAAGCACTCCGGCGGTTTGAGAAAGTCATGGCGCAGGTGAAACGTGGTGAACTCTTGCCGGGCATCGGGGCCAGTGACACGACCTACTACCTGACGACTCGTGGAGCGCACCTTCTCTACAAGCGACCCTGCGCCTTGAAGTCAGTGTCGGGCGTGATGCTGTCCGAGCTTGGTCTGGCGGTAGATGTCAAAGGTGAGGGCGGCATGGTGGTTGTTCCGCCGTCACAGACCGGCAACCGAAGGAGAGAGTTCCTGCGCGGCCTTGACTGGCTCAAACCGGTGCTGAAGGATGCCGAGATAGTCAGAATGACGCTTGGAGAGGAAGGCCTAAGCAGCCCTGTCACTGGTCTAACGACGGCGCGGCCCCTGCCCAAGTTCTACGTCAACGGCTACCTCTGCATCAAAGCGCTGGCCGAGAGCGACATCCCTGAGGGCAGACGGGACATCAATCTGCTGATTCTCTACAACCAACTGCTGCGTGCAGGCAACGTCCCAGAGCATTCGCAGAAGGTCGTGCGACAGGTCAATGCCTCGCTGAGCAAGCCTATGACGGAGGCCGAACTCAAGAAGTGCTTCGGGAGGTTCAACTACGGCTGCGTGAGAATCAGGCAAGAGTTGCCGGAAATCGAGAGCGTGTGCGCAAGATGCAGGAGAGCCAGGGAGGCCGAGAAGGCTCTATCGCTGCTGCACCCGCTCGTGATTGAGAAGATGGTGCGCAGTCATCGTCTTGCGGCGAATGCGGCTGCGTGCTTTCTAATCACCTCCGGCCAAGCGCTGTCCGTGAGAGAGGCCGCTGATGCACTGGACGTTGAACCTACCGGCGTCTATGCGTACATCAGGGAACTAAGGGCGGCTGGCATTGACTGCACCAAAGACGGTGAACTCAAACTTCACACTGAACCTAGAGTTCACACTGAAGCGAACGTATACCCCGTGGATTGAAGTACCAATGACTTACGCTCAATTCTCACCATTACTTACTGGGGGTATCAGGGGGTATGGGGGAATTGAAGCAAGAGCAAAGTGTCGCAGCCGAGAAACGAGCGTGAAACTAGCTCGATACATGGTGCTTGACTCAGGTCCATACCGCCTGTAACCTCATGCCGTCCAGAACGAGAGGAGTTACCATGCGGCTATACCAGCGTGGTGACTCGCAGTATCTTGACCTGGGCGTTATAGATGGAAAAAGGGTGAGGCTGAGCACGGAGCGGCTCTTGAAACTGATACAGCTTCACGGGCTGCTCGGTGTCAGGGTGCAAAGGCCCATCCGAATCGAAAGGGCGATGCAGGAATACTTGCAGCGATGCACCTACGGGTGCGAGAACCGATACGGCAAGCCGAAGTCGGTGTCTCAGGCCAAGCGCGATGCGAAAGTCCTGAGGGAGTTGGCAGCCAAGTTCAATGGCGATCACGTCCATGACATCACCGGCTCGGACTTGCGCAGCTACTTGGCGGTGAGAAGCCTTGAGCACTGTCCCCGGAAGGAGACGCCAATCAAAGTGGCAACTCTGAACCGGGAGATAGCAGTGCTCAAGAGCTTCTTTGGCTACTGCCTCCGCGAGCAACACTGCAAGGAAAACCCGGCAGCCGAACTGAAGCAGAAGGCCGAACACAACATGAGAACGTCCTGGGCCGCCACCGAGTCCGAGCTTGGACGATGGCGCGAGCAGTTGTCGGGAACCGCGCGTGACGTGTTCGATACGCTGGTTGGCACGACAATGCGCGTGGGCGAAGTGCTAAACCTGAGACCGTGCGATTACGACGCGGTGCATCACACGCTGCTGATAGCCCATCCCAAGGAACAGCGACCGGCAGAAGTTCCGGTCAACAGCTACTTGCAGGGCATCGTCGAGGCACGACTAAGCGGTGAATGGCTGTTCTCTTCAGGACTCGGCCAGCGATACACGGTTGCCGGGATTCGCAGCATCCTCTACCGAGCGCGTGACCGCGCCGGGATTCGCCAGTTCAATTTGCACGACTTGCGGCGAACCGGCGCAACCGCAATGCTCAACAAGGGAGTGGACATCCGGCGAGTTCAGGCCGTGCTCAGACATCGGAATTTGGACACGACCATGCGCTATCTGGGTGTTCGACCTGAAGGGTTGAGCGCAGCGGTTGAGTCCATCTCAGGCCTCGGTGTGACACAAACACGGCACAGTCCAGAACCCGTCTCCGTAACTGCCGAAGCTACGGAAGTTGCGCCTGCACTATCGGATTAGAAATCCGATGCTCTGTCCATCTGAGCTACAGGCGCAACATGAGGCCAGCGGCCGCACTGTCGGACAGGGGCCGTTGAGGCCAAATCAGAATCCAGAAGCCAGAATGCAGAATCCAGAAATCCCGCATTCGGCCTGAACCCTCGAACCCGTGAACCCCTAACCCCTATTCCAAATCGGGGAGACTGGATTTGAACCAGCGGCCCCCACGGCCCAAGCGTGGTGCGCTAACCGGACTGCGCTACTCCCCGTAGAACTAACTGCGGTTAATATAGGTGCGATACGAACATAAGTCAACACGCGTCAGGCACTGAGCGAGTGCTCACCGGAACTGACGCGCGAGCGAAGGAAGCCGATGACCTGCTGCATTGCCCGGGCGCGGTGGCTGATCTCGCTCTTCACGCCCAGGCCAAGTTCCGCGAACGTCCGGTCGTGCCCGTCCGGTACGAATATCGGGTCGTACCCGAACCCGGCTGAGCCGCGCGCGCTGTGGGCAATGTGACCTTCGCACCGGCCCTCGAGGCAGGTCTCGTCGCCGGCCGGGTCAACGAGACACATGACGCACCGGAACCGGGCGGTGCGGCGTTCCTCCGGCACCGCAACGAGACGGTCCAGAACCTTGCGGATCCGGTCGGCATCGTTCGCCCCTTCCCCGGCGTAGCGGGCGGACTTCACTCCCGGCTCTCCCCCGAGCGCGTCTATCTCAAGACCCGAGTCTTCAGCAAGGGTCCACATCTTCGCGCGTTCGGCGGCGGTCCGGGCTTTCTTCCGGGCGTTCTCCTCAAACGTAGCCCCGTCTTCTTCGACTTGCGGCACGTCGACGATATCAGACAGCATCACCACCTGCCAGCCGGTGTCCTCGAGCGCGCGCTGCATCTCGATAACCTTGTTCCGGTTGCGGGTTGCGAGGAGCAGCTTCAAAGGTGCCGCTTTCCAACCGCGTGTCCCGCAATCTCGGCCAGCAGTTGCTTCATCCGGGCGAGGTATTTCCGGTCGGCGACGAGGACTGCGTCGCCGGCCCGGACAATGACCAGGTTCTTGACGCCCAAGGCGGCCACGATGCCGGCGTCCGAGTCAACCACGCAGTCGGAGGAATCCCTTGCCACAAGCAGACCATGAGCCACGTTTCCGGCCGGGTCCGGCTGGGCGTGGCGAGCGAGTGCGAGCCACGAGCCGACGTCATCCCAGTCGAATGCGCCACGCACACAGGCGACGTTGTCCGCCTTCTCCATCACGGCGTAGTCAATCGAGATTGATGGTGCCTTACGGTACAGCCGGGCGAGCGCTGGCTTCTCCTTGCGCGTACCGATGGTCGCACCGAACTCCTCAAGCGCGGCATGGAACTCGGGCATGAACTTCCGCAACGCATCGAGTATCGCGTCCACGCGCCAGACGAACATGCCGCTGTTCCAGACATAGTTGCCCGCTGCCAGGTAGGCGCGGGCACGGGCCGGACTCGGCTTCTCTCTGAACCCCTGCACCCGATGCGCGGTCAGTCGTCCCTTCCCGGCGATACGGCTGCCGAGCTGGACGTAGCCGTACCCGGTATCGGGTCGTTCCGGCCTGATTCCGAACGTGACGAGCAGTCCATCCTGGGCAAGCCGCGCGCCCATCCGCACGGCATCGAGAAAAGCGGGCCGGTCTTCGATGAGATGGTCGGCCGGCAGGACCAGCATGGTTGCGTCGGGGTCTTCATGCTTCAGGTATTCGGCAGCCAGACCGATAGCCGGCGCCGTATTCCGCCCCATCGGCTCGAATGCAAGGCGGGCAGCCCGGCCGAGCTGCTCGCGCAGCACCGACTCGAACTCGGCCGGGGCAACGAAGAGCTGCCTTCTCGGCGGGCAGAGCGGCTGGACCCGCGCGCTCGTCTCCTGGGTCAAGGAATACCGACCGAATAACGCTATGAACTGCTTGGGCAGGGCACGCCGGCTCTTGGGCCAGAACCGTTCTCCCCTGCCGCCGCACAGGATGACCGCGTGCAGGCTCATTGTTCCTCCTCATATGAAACCGAGCGCAGGAAAGCGCTCACAACCAGGCCTCCCACCCGCGTGCGGATGGAAGCCGGTATCCGTTCCTCGTCGTCGCTCAGGTAGACCGTGCCGAGCGGACCGCCGGTATTGGGCGCGACCGCGATGCAGTCGAACACTCCGGCCGGAGTGCTCACCGTCTTCGCAGCCCGAGCAACCGCGACCAATTGGTAGTTGCGCCGGTCAACGTGGAGCGCGGCCCTGACCGTATCCCCGGGCGCGAGCGGCAGCGTACGGAAGTAGTACCAGGTCGACAGCAGATCGCGGGCACAGGAATCGGTGGAGACGGTGTCGCCATCCGTGTAGCTGACAACCGACCGGCCGGGGTCGAAATCGGCGGTCCATTCGGCCCGGTAGCGGGGCTCGCGCGTCCGCTTGTAGGAACGGAGCGTCACCATGTCCGAGACCCGGCACCAGGTTTCCAGCCGGTAGTTGGCCCAGAAGAGCCAGGAAAACGAGCGCGTCAATTCGAGGTCTGCCCGGAAGTGCCAGCACTCGGCGGTCCCGACCGTCTCCGGCTCAAGCGTCTCGAGCACGAGCGTGCCGATTGTGACCGGGCCGTAGCGCAGACCATAGTCGAGCCGCTCGCCCGGAATGGCGGCAATCGCCAGCGCGGCAAGAATGGACAGCACCGGGCAATCATAGAAGCGGACGAGAAATAGTCAACCCGCACGCGGCGCTACCGCCCCGAGAGTTCCCGGTCTCCAGTTCCCAGACTCACAGAGATCCGCACTTCTGAATCCTGCCGTCTGCCATCAGACTCCTGACTTCGGTCGGTCCTCTCCAAACATCCGTTTCCGTTGACAGTCTTGAGCCCCCTCGATAGAATCCGGTGATGGCTATCACACCCATGGACATCCGTAAGAAGACATTCTCGACCCAGCGCAACGGCCTCGCCAAGACCGAGGTCGAGGAGTTCATCGGGGAGCTTGCAACCGAGATCGAGAACCTGCGCAAGGAACGGGCGCAGCTCACCGAGAAAGCGGAAGAGCTGGCCAAACACCTGAAGGCGTACGAGGATACCGAACAACTGCTGAAGGACACACTGGTGACGGCGCAGAAGGCAACCAACCAACTGCGCGAGGAAGCGATGAGGGAAGCTCAACTAGTCATCGACAAGGCGGAACACGACGCCGAACGGATCAAGTTCGATGCAACCCAGCAAGTCCGCGGCGTCAGCGATGAGCTGCGTGCGCTCGAAGCGAAACGCTCGGCCCTGAGCGATGAGATAGCCGCCATTGCGCGAACCTACCTGGCGATGGCTGAGCGGATGAGAGACAGGAAACCGAATGTTGAAGCAGCAGATAGCTCAAAGCGTCCAGGCACTACGAGCTAAGACCGACTTCCAACCCGAACTCGGCATCATCCTCGGCACCGGGCTCGGGAAGCTGGCCCAGGATATCAAGGTCGAGGCGGTAATCCCGTACGAGGAGATACCGCATTTCCCGATACCTACCGTCGAGAGCCATCGCGGCCGGATGATTTTCGGTCACCTGAACGGACGCACGGTTGTCGTCATGCAGGGGCGGTTCCACTACTACGAAGGCTACGATCCGCAGCAGATTACTCACCCGGTGCGGGTGATGAAGGAGCTGGGGGTCAAGACCCTGGTCGTCTCGAACGCCTCCGGCGGCGTCAACCCGCAGTTCAAGGCCGGCGAAGTGGCGGTCATCACCGACCACATCAACCTGACCGGCCTGAACCCGCTGCGCGGGCCGAACGACGATTCACTCGGGCCCCGATTCCCGGACATGGCCTACTGCTACGACCCGGCGCTGGTCAACCTGGCCATGGCAGCCGCGCTCAAGCTCGGCATCCGGCTCTACCCGGAGGTCTACGCGTGGGTCACGGGCCCGAACCTGGAAACCGCCGCCGAGTACCGCTACATCCGGAGCATCGGCGCGGACCTCGTCGGCATGTCAACCGTACCTGAGGTCATTGTCGCCCGCCATGCCGGGCTGCGCGTCCTTGGATTCTCCGTAATCACCGACATGGGATTGCCCGACGCCATGAAGCCGGTCGGCCTCGACGAAGTACTGCGCATGGCCGCCAAGGCCGAGCCGAACCTGACCGCCATCGTGCACGAGGTCGTGAAACTGATATGAAGCGCCTTCGCCGGCTTGCGTTCATACTGCTCGCGCTCGCCGCTGCCGGATGCCCGAAGCGCGCCCAACTCCCGCCGGTTCGGCAAGACGCCCAGCAGGCAATCGACGACGCGACCGCCAACCTGGAAGCCAAGCGCTACCGCCAGGCCGAGGACCAGTTCACTTTCATCATCTTCAACTTCCCGGGCTCCCGCCAGGCCTCGGACGCGCAGTACTACCTGGCCGAGACCTACTTCCGCAGCAATGACTACTTCCAGGCCCAGAACGAGTTCGACTTCTATCTCAAGAGCTTCCCCAACGGTCGCTTCCAGGAAGAAGCCACCTATAAGCTTGCGGTCTCATACCTGCGTTCGGCGCCGAGCCACGTCCGCGACCAGTCTCGGGCGCTCAAGGCCCAGGAGATTATCAACCAGTTCCTGGAGACCTATCCTGACTCACCACTCCGACCCGAAGCCGAGAAACTGCTCGGCGACATCGCCGAGCGACTTGCGCTCCGTGAATTCGACGCGGCCCGGATCTACTACACGTCGGGCGAGTACAAGTCGGCACTCGTCTACTACAACTACGTCGACGGGACGTACCCGGCCGAACGGTGGCCCAGCGTCGAGCGGTACCGGTTCGCGGTCAGCCTGCTCGGAACCGCCGACACCGCGAAGGCAAGGGAAGTCCTCAGCAGCCTCGTGACCGGTCCGTGCGAACCGGGAGTGAAGAAACTCGCACGCGCTGCCCTCGCCCGCACCAACTGAAGTGCCGCTCCGGCTCGGCGTATTCGGCGGGTCGTTCGACCCGATCCACCTCGGGCACGTGCTGGCCGCCGGTGACGTCAGGCGCCAGTTGCGGCTGGACCGCGTGCTCTTCATACCTGCCTGCCGACCACCGCATAAACGCGGCCCGCTGACCCCGTACCGCCGACGGCTGGAGATGACGCGACTGGCGATTGCCGCCGAGCCCGGCCTTGAGTTGTGCCCGATAGAGGAGAGTCGGCCCGGCCCCTCCTACACCGTCGACACTCTGGGTGAACTGCGGTCGCGATACCGCGGCGCCAACCTCTACCTGATTGTCGGTTCGGACCAGTACCGCGATGTATCTTCGTGGCACCGGCCAAATCTGCTCACCCGCCTCGCCCGGGTAGTAGTGATGAGCCGGCCCGGCGTGGAACGTCCCGCGCTCTTCCCGCGGCACGACCCGAAGCGGGTGCTTTTCCGCGCCGTCATCCCGGTCGAAATCTCGGCTGCGGCAGTCCGGGCAAGGCTTGCCAAAGGCCGTTCTGTCCGGTATATGTTAACTGTGCGAGTCGCCCAGTATGTGCGGCGGCATCGCCTGTACCAACGCCCGATGACAAGAAGAACCGCATAAGGGCATTCGCCCGAAGGAGAACTGATGTTTGGAACCGCCTTTGCTCAAACGCCCGCCCCGGCCGCGCCCGCTGCCGGCGGCGGCATGAACTCGATTCTCGGATTCCTGCCGATAATCCTGATATTCGCCGTGCTCTACTTCCTGATGATTCTGCCCCAGCAACGCCGCCAGAAGAAGCACACCCAGATGCTGGAACAGATCAAGCGCGGGGACCGGGTGGTGTTGGGATCCGGCATCCACGGCATCGTCTCCAACGTGAAGGAACATACCTTCATGGTCAAGGTCGCTGAGAATACCGAACTCGAGATTGACAAGAGCGCGGTCAGCTACAAGTTCGGCGCCGAGAAGTAGCGCGATGGCGAAGCCGGCCGGCAGGAACCGCCGTGTGGTTCTCTACGGCCACCCCGCGCTTCGGACGAAGTCGCGGCTCATCGAGAAGCTGACCCCGGAGCTCGTCCAGTTCCTTGAAGACCTGAAGGCGAGCATGCTTACCCAGGATGGGCTCGGCCTGGCCGCGAACCAGATCGCGGAGACGGTAGCCGCGTTCGCCATCAACCCGCGCGCCGACGACGTCGACGTGGAACCGTACTGCATCATCAACCCGCAGGTTGTCGCCACGGAAGGACTGGTCGAGGCCGAAGAGGGCTGCCTCTCGCTGCCCGGATTATTCGACTTCCTGCCCCGTCCGGAATTCGTGCGTGTAACCGGGCTCAATGAGGAACTGCAGCCGATTACGGTCGAAGGCACCAGACTCCTGGCCCGGGCGCTGCTGCACGAAATCGACCACCTGAATGGTGTCCTGTTCATCGACCACCTGAGCGAAACCCGGCGCCGAATGTTCGGCACCAAGCTCAAGGAACTCGAAGCAAAGGAAAAGAAACAGTGCGCCTAGCCTTCTTCGGCACATCCGAGTTCGCGATCCCCGCTCTGCGCGCGCTCGCCGGGTCGGAACATGAGGTCGGGCTGGTCGTCGCTGCCCCTGCCCAGCCGAGCGGGCGCGGCCGGAAACTAGTCCCGAGCCCGGTAGAAAAGGAAGCCCGTGCGCTGGGCCTTGCGGTCCTCACTCCGAAGGACCCAAACGACCCGGCCTTTGTCGCCGAGCTCAAGTCCCGGCGCTCAGACGTGGCAGTGCTGGCCGCTTACGGCTACATCCTGAAGCCGCCCGTGCTGGCCGCGCCCTCGCTCGGATTCCTGAACATCCACCCATCGCTGCTACCGAAGTACCGGGGTGCCGCGCCCATCCAGCGCGCCATACTGGCCGGAGAAGAGGAGACCGGTGTGACTATCATCGCTCTGTCCGAGCAGGTGGACGCAGGTGACATCATTGAACAAGAGAGCGTGCAGGTCGGCCAGGACGAAACGGCCGGCGAGCTGTCGCAGCGGCTCGCCGATACCGGCGCCCGGCTGGTGCTCGGTGCCCTGACACGACTAGGAGCGGGCACCGCCATTCGTACTCAGCAGGACCCGAAGCTGGCGACCCGCGCCCCGAAGATCGCCAAATCGGAACGCAGCATTGACTGGCGGGATTCGGCTCAGGGAATTCACAACCGCATCCGGGCGCTCTCGCCCGAGCCCGGGGCGGTCACGACCTTCCGCCAAAGCCGGGTCGTGCTGCTGCGCTCGCGAGTGCACTCGATATCCGACAAAGGCGAGCCCGGACAGCTCTTGGTCGAGCATGCCGGGCTGGTTGTCGCCGCCGGCTCGGGTGCCGTCGAGGTCATCGAACTCAAGCCCGAAGGCAAGCGGACCCAGACCGGCCAGGATTTCCGCAACGGCCACCGGCCAGTTGCCGGAGAGAGGTTCGCAGCATGAAGCGGCGTCGTAAGCCCCGGCACCATAGACTGCGGACGCTGCTTATCGCCGTACTGGCTCTGGCGCTGGTGGTTGTTGTCCTCAACTGGGTCGTGATGCCGCTTATCGTCGGACGCGGCCGGGAGACGATCGTGCCGGATCTTGTCGGCATCGACCGGTTCGCTGCCGAGGAGTCGATCATCAAGGCCGGGCTGATGCTCGGCGAAGTCCGCAGCCTATCCAACGCGACCGTGCCCCCGGACCTGGTTGTGGCCCAGCACCCGGAACCGGGGCAGCGGGTCAAGCTCGGACGCCGGGTTCACATTGACATAAGCAAGGGCGGCTCCAAACTGAAAATCCCCCATGTCGAAGGGCTGACTCTCCCCCGCGCTACCGCCCTGCTCACCGAGTCCGGCCTCTCGATCGCCGGGGTCGAGTCGTTGCGGACACTCACCCTGCCGCCGGGTCAGGTCACAGCAACCCGGCCACCGGCCGGAGTCGAAGTCGACGAAGGCGAGCGCATAACCATCCAGGTTGCCTCCCGGGTCGGCAACTTCCCGATGCCGAACCTGGTCGGCCTGAACCTGGAGACCGCGCACGGGATAATCGTCTCGCAGGGCCTCCTGCTTGGCGAAGTCAAGCAGGCGCCGAGCGACGAGCCGGTAGGCAGCGTGCTGGTTCAGTATCCCGAGGAAGGCATGACCGTTCGCGACTTCGACACGGTGAGCCTGATTGTGGCCATGCCGGCAGGACGAAAATGAAGGTCGCTGCCTCGATTCTCGACTGCGACTTCCTCCACCTGGCCGATGAACTATCGGCAGTAGTGAAGGCCGGCGCCGACGTGATTCATCTCGACGTGATGGACGGGCACTTCGTCCCGAACTTGAGCTTCGGCGTCCCCCTCGCCCGGGCCGTACGCCAGGCGGTAACCGTGCCGGTCCATACCCACCTGATGGTCAACGAACCGGAATGGCTGATCGAGAAGTTCCTCCCCTATTCGGACCAGGTCACCTTCCATGTCGAGGCTGCGGAGGCGCCGGAACAGTGCCTCGAGACAATTCACTCCGCGGGCAAGGCCGCCGGAATCTCGCTCAACCCCAATACGCCGGTCGAGTCCCTGCGCCCGTTCATCGCCGACGTGCAGGCCGTGCTTGTGATGAGCGTCTATCCGGGATTTGGCGGCCAGGAGTTCTCGCCTGAGTCGCCGGGCCGAATCCGCGAGACGGCCAAGCTGATAAGCGATACCGGCTCGAAGGCGACAATCGCGGTGGACGGCGGCGTCAACCCACAGAACTGCGCCCTGGTAGCCGAGGCCGGCGCGCAGATGGCCATCGCCGGCAGCGCCATTTTCCACAGCACCGACTACGCGGCGGTAATCCGCGCCCTGAGATGTTCGACGCACTAACCGACCGCTTCACCCAGCTCCGCCGGAAGCTGTTGGGCTTTGGCCGGCTCACCGACCGCGAAGTATCGCAGGCCCTGCGCGAAGTTCGCACCGTGCTGCTCGAAGCCGACGTCAACTACAAAGTCGTCGGTCACTTCATCCGCTCGGTCGAAGCCCGACTCAAAGAGAAAGACGTCGCGGCCAGCCTCAAGCCCGGCGAGCTCATCAACGCCACCCTGTATCAGGGGTTGGTCGAGCTGCTGGGCGGGACGACCGCCAAACTCGACCTGAGCGCCAACCCGGCCGTCATCAGCCTCGTCGGCCTGCAGGGCACCGGCAAGACCACCTTTGCCGGCAAGCTCGCCTACAAGTTCCGCAACCGCAAACCGCTGCTCGTTGCCTGTGACCCCAAGCGGCCGGCCGCGTCTGAACAGCTCCGGTCGGTCGCCGAACGTGCCAAGTGTGATTTCTACCCGGTGTCGAACGATGTCGTCGCAACCTGCCTCGCCGCGCTCAAGCAGGCCCGGGACCGCGCCAACGGCTTCGTGGTCTTCGACACCGCGGGCCGGCTCCACATCGACGACGACCTGATGAACG
>CAZVCQ010000021.1:0-14811 GCA_964626085.1 uncultured bacterium | reverse complement strand
GACTATTACACGCACCAACCGTCAGCAAGGTGTCAAGGCTTTTTCAACAGCCCCACTGTCCCCATTCTGTCCGCTCTCGGGTCCCGCGTCGGTACGACCACTGTAGCTCGCATCGTAGCTCTCGCTGTATCCGACATCGTGACGGTCACCGGATCCTGGACTGGACCGCATCCTCAATCTCAACCTCTGCCTTAACCTTAACCTGTTTCTGTACCTCAACCTTAACCTTAGCCTATGCCTATGCCTGCGGAATCACGTCCACTGCTGCTTGTCGGGCGATGTGCGGAGTAGCGCGCCGGGCCACCCTGTCTACTGTCTACTGCATTCTGTCCACTGCTGCCTTCCCCGCTCCCTCCCAGTCTGCTGTCTACAGTCTACGGTCTACTACCCCGGAGACGAAGGACGAAGGACTCCGCCAGACAAGGTATAGGAGGGGTCGGAAAGGGAATAGGGGCTAGGGTATTGGGACTAGGGAAGTTAGGACCTTTCCCTCAGGCCGACGGAATATGTCTATACTACATATTGAGACTCGGGAATGAGCGGTAATTCAGACCCCGCCCGCGCGTCAAGAATCGCCGATTGTGTCACCCGGGATCTGCTCCTGCTTGTGGGCACTGGCACACACTGGAACTTCCTGCCGCTTGACGTGAGACTGACGCGAGGTGGAATCGCGGCGATGTGCCAGACGAACCGCTGGCATCCCTGCTTCCTGCCGGCCGCTGCCGCCCCCGATTGACTTATGCCGCAATGTAAGGTAGCCTAGTGGTATGGACCATCTGAAGGACAATGAGCGTCTGGCCCTCGCGAAGCTGAAGCAGGCACTTGCCCGCTACTTCAAGCTCCTGGACCTGCGGCTCTACGGTTCCAAAGCGCGAGGTGACTCGCACAAAGAATCCGACCTCGACGTTCTCATTGTGCTGGAAGACTGCAACTGGGAGATTCGGAAGGCCGTGTCAGCGCTCTGCTTCGACCTCGACCTTGAGTTCCACGTCCTGATTTCTCCGGTCATCTACACGCGAGCCCGGTTGGACTCGCCTCTGACAAGGGTGACGCCTTTCTTTCAGACAGTGTCGCGCGAGAGCGTGGCGGTGTGAGCGAACCGAAGCAGGAACTCATCCGCTATCGTCTTCAGCGCGCGCACGAGATGCTTGAGGACGGTGAGTTGCTGCTACGTGAGGGCCGGCTCACCAGCGCGACAAATCGCATCTACTATGCGATGTTCTACGCGACCAGCGCCCTGCTCGCGACCCAGAATCTGAGTTCCTCCCGCCATTCCGGCGTCATCGCTCTGCTCCATGACCACTTTGTCAGACCGGGTGTTTTTCCTCGGGAACTGGCCCGGCAGCTTTCCCTCGCGTTCGAGATGCGGAATGACAGCGACTACGAGGACTTTGTCACGCCGGAGTCCAGCGAACTCACGGAGATGCTGGCCAACGCCCGCTCGTTCGTCCAGAAGGTCGCAGAGTTGGTCCAGAGCCCGCCGCCGGCATGACCGGCCTCGCGTCAAGAATCGCCTATTGTGTCACGGAACCTGCGGTCGTTCCAAAGCCTCGTCCGGCTCTCGACTTTGTGTTTTTGTGACTTTGTGGTGTATTCCTCAGTCATTCTGCATTCTGGTTTCTGAATTCTGACTTCTGAATTGTCAGGACCACTTCGGGTTCGAGCCTTGGCGTTCTTGGCGACCTTGGCGGTTTCTAACTCCGGGCCCGAGTCGTGCGCGGTTCTCCGGCGGCGGCCACTCTCTCCCTCGATCTCTCTATCCCTCTATCCCTTTCCTCGGCACTTCTGCATTCTGGTTTCTGAATTCTGACTTCTGAATTATCCGGAGCCGCAGGTCTAGAAGTCCCGGCCTTCGATTTCCGGGCCTTCGCGCTCCGGCTTCTCGGGCATGACCTGTAGGGGCGGGGCCTTGCCGGTCACCTGCTGCCAGAACGCGCCGATGCGCGCGCGGTTCAGGTAGGCCGCGACACACAGCGCCGCGAGTACGACGACCAGGATGATGGTGCTGACTGCGGTGGCCATCTTCGGCGGCAGGGCCGTCTTCAGCCACCGCCGCTCGATTTCGCTGTGGAATTCTTCCTGGGTCTCGGGTCGTTTTTTTCTCATCGCGGCTTGCTCCTGCCTCCATTCTCGGCCGGAAGCGGCGGCTGTCAACGGAGGCCGCAGGTTCTCACCGGACGGCCTTCGGTCCTTGCGCGACAGACATCAGGTGACTGCCAAGAGATTCCTTCCGGGATTCCTCGGAACAGGGAAACCGTCCGCAGTCGGTCGTTGCCCCCTGTCCCTCGCCAGCTTGACTTGTGGCACGTGTTGCCTATTCTCACACCAGCAATGGCCATACAATTGCCGAGGGATTTCGACGCCCGCGTTCAGGCCGCTGTCCGCACTTCTGGGCCGCATGCTCAGCGCCAGCCCGAATGCATCGGGCCGTCCGTTACTGGTATTGACACTGTGAGGAAATCGGCTTCTACTAGGGAACCATGTCTCTAGCCACCAGGCTGCGCTCCGTCGAGGTCGGACGACGGAAGGATCTCGGTGCCTTCTACACGGACCAGTTGGTGGTAGACTTTCTTGTTCACTGGGGATTGTCTCAGGTCAAGGGCATCGTGATGGACCCGTCGTGCGGTGATGGGCGGTTCCTGGTCTCCGCGGCCTCGCACGGGGCCAAGCAGGTCGTCGGCTGTGACTTGGACCCACGGGCGGTGAACGCCACTCGCACTGCGCTTGCCTCAGCCGGCGCAACTGCTGCGGTCTACCAGAGCGACTTCTTCGCGCTTGACCCGGCGCGCCTCGAAGTGGTTGATCTCGTGGTCGGCAACCCGCCCTTTGTACGCTACCAGCGGTTCAACGGCGACAGCCGGCGACGTGCTCTGGAATCGGCGGCGTGCATGGGTGTTCGACTGACTGCTCTATCGTCGGCGTGGGCGCCTTTCCTGGTTCACTCAATCAGGTTCATAAGGCCGGGCGGGGCGATGGCAATGGTAGTGCCGGCCGAGATCGTGCAGACGAACTACGGCATCAGAACCTTGGAAGCGCTTTGCCGCAACTTCACGCACGTCCACCTGCTTGCCTTCAGCCGTAACTTCTTCGCTGATGCGCAGGCAGAGACATATCTACTGCTGGCCCAGGGCGCCGGCGGCAACAGCCCTTCTGCTGAACTCCATCCCTTGGAGTCGATAGATCAGCTTGCCGACCTACAAGTGGCAGGTCCCGGTGCGGCCACTCTGCAGATGGATGCGCCCGAGCGGACGCCTTTTGCCCTCGCCTTCCTGGAACCTGAGGAACGTGCTGCCTGGCACCGCGCAATCGCGCGCCCCGGCGTATCCCGAATCCGGGACATTGGTGCGATTACCAACGGATATGTCACCGGAGCAAATGACTTCTTCCTCACCACGCGCGAAGCCGCGCTCAGGCAGGGGCTGCCTGAAGACTGGCTTCTTCCGACGGCCGTCAATGCCGCTTCGCTGCGCGGCCCCGCGTTCACGACCGCTGACATCAAAGAGCTGGAGTCGAACGGCCATCCCCACCACCTGCTGAAACTACCGGAGCGCGCCACTCCTACTTCGCAGCGTCGCCTGCTTGATGCGCTCATTGAGAAAGGCCAGGCACTGGGAATCCAACGGCGCTTCAAGTGTCGCACGCGCGACCCGTGGTGGTGCGTGCCGGGAATCCACATTCCGCACTTGTTCCTGCCGTACATGGTGGGACGTGAACCCATCGCCAGCGTGAACGCTGCCAAGGCCAGCTACACGAATACAATCCATGGCCTCAAGCTCAATCGCGCAGCGGCCGCGCCGGCGACTGCAATCGGTCTCCACTCCACTCTTACTCTACTCAGCATGGAACTACACGGCCGCACGTACGGAGGCGGAATCCTCAAACTGGAACCCTCAGAAGCGGCGCGCGAGCACGTTGCGCTCCCATCCGATACCCGCGCCGCCATCCAGCACAGCCACCTGCTTCGTTCCGGCGACTACCTTGAGGCGGTGGCGCTCGCCGACCAAGTCGTGCTTCGCGACAGCATCGGGCTCAGTCGCGCGGACGTACGTCTGCTGGCTGCGGCTCGCGAGCGACTCGTGTCTCGTCGCTACTCTCGCAACCAAGGGAGGAACACTCAATGACCATGCGTTCCCAAATCATTGACGCGGTGCGGTCCGTATCGGCACCCGGCGCGGACGCGGGCGGCGCCGCAAAGAAGAACTACACCGAGGCGCTGAGCCACCGGATTTCGACGGCCGTCGCTGCGGAACTCAGAGGCAAAGGACTCGACAAGGTCTGTGCGCCGGGCCGCGGGCCGGACAAGCAGTTCATGGGCGGGTACGGCACCAAGGGTGTGGACGTCTACCTTTCGGATGAGAAGCACGGACTTCTACTCACGTCTGGAGTCAAGGGCATCGTCTATGACCCGCGCAAGAACCTCAAGAACCGCTACCGAGACATGGTGATGGAGGCATTGAAGTTGCACAAGCGGTTTCCATACGCGGTATGCGGCCACTTGCTGTTCCTCGGGAAGAGCGAGTCGCTCGCGGCTGGAAGCAAGTTCGGTACGTGTCTGGGCGAAGCCATTGCGCTGCTCTCAACAATCATCGGCCGGGAGCGACCAGAGGACGCGCCGGAGTTGTACGAGACGATGGGAATAGTGCTTCTAGACCCCGGCGAACCGAGTTCGGTGGAGTTGAAGCCCCCAGGCGTCCCGACCGAACTATGCGCGGCGACCTACTGCGACCGGCTCGTACGCATCTTCCAGTCTCGCAATCCCTTCTACGAGTGACCGCCGCCGACCTCCTCGCGCCCGCGACCACTTGCGCGGTAGCCGACGCACCAAAGCGCAGACCCGTCCCGAAACGCCGCGCCCGTCGCGGCCTTGACGGACATGGAATTAAGTAATCTATCACCGAAATTCCTGGTGAGTTTCTCTCGATTCCAGTGGAAGAAATGATTCCAGACCAGGAGCTAGGCTCGACACTCAAGTGGTTTAGGGGTCTGATTCGCAAATGGGCTGGTCTCGGACGGGCGGATATTGTCGATGTCGTTCTGGGCAAACCAAGGTGAAGTAGTGAACGCGGGCGAACGCAACGTCACTGCCGAGCTGCTGGGAAGCGGCATCATCGCGGCGGGCAGGTGAGCCTTACCAAGTTCGTTAACTCCAAGGCGGTCCGGGAGCGTTTCGACGCAGAGTTCGAACGCCCGGAGTTGGTCTGCGCGGAGAGCATCAAGGCTCCGCCGCCGGTGTGCTCGGTACCTTCAAAGACCGGAACGGCGTTCGACTACATGGTGAGGGTATGGCTGCAACGTCGGTATCCGCGCGCCTTTCTTCGCCCGTTGCTGGCCCGAACAACGGTAGATCTGTGCAAGCGCAGTCTCGATCCGAAGAGCGACGAGGATGACGCGCTCAGGTTCTTTGGCCCCGGCAGTCAAATCTGGCGAATGGCGGAACGCGTTATCGTGGAGTTAACCGCAGGCGTTGACGCGGATTGGGTTGTCGATAGGGAGGCGGAGATCCTGTGCGGGGCGTGCCAAACTGAACCTTTCTACCGATTCCTCTTTTCTCGGGGGCAGTTGCAGCATCATATCGAAATGGCGTATGTCGAGGAGATGGATCGGGTCGTCTCGGACGCCGAGGCGTTCTTTGCAGAGTACGTGACCGCGGCGCGGCCGAACAACCGACGTCTGGCCGAGCACGTTCTTGATTTGGCCGAAGTCGACCCGCTGTTCAGGAACGGATACGCGGACCCGGGTCTGGGCAGCCCGCATTGGGATTACGAAGTCGACGACCTTGTCGGGCTACTGTCGCTGTTTGCCAAGCAGAAGTGGCACCGGGGCGCCAAGCTTGTGGTGCTTAACCCAGCCTTCGGCAAAGTGGCGTTGCCGGTGGGTGGAGCCGATGCGGACATCATCTTGGACGGCATGCTAGTCGACATCAAATGCGTGAAAGAAGCTCGGTTCAACGCCAAGGTATTCCGGCAGTTGATGGGCTACTACGTCCTGTCGACGCTGGCGCACGTAGAAGGGACTCCGCGAGGGTTCCGCGTCCGGCGCTTAGGCGCGTACTTCGCGCGGCACGGGGAACTACTGTCCTTTCCAGTAGAGTCAGTCCTCCCGGACAAGCGCCTTCGCGAAACGCAACGCTGGTTCGTGCAACTTGCGAAGGACTACGAAGAAGAGCAGCGGAATCCACCCGATGATTTCTGAATGGGTGCGGATTTCGGGGCCACTGGCGGGTTTGGCGCAGCGCGGATATCCCGGTGACACAACAGGCAATTCCTGACGCGGTAGCGAGGCCGAGAGACTCAAGTAGGAAGGGTAGATAGGACATGGCGAACTTGGGAAAACTGGAGAAGGTCGAGTTGCGTAAGGCGTGGGAAAGCGAGTCCGGCGACTTCACTCCGTGGCTGGCGCAGTCTGACAACCTCGCACTTTTGGGCGACACCTTGGGGATGCAGCTTGAGCTTGTGGAACAGGAGAAAGCGGTCGGCCGTTTCGTTGCCGACATTCTGTGCAAGAACGTGCTGGACGACACCTAGGTAGCCATTGAGAATCAACTTGAGCGGACGGACCATTCGCACCTTGGGCAGATACTGACCTACGCCGCCGGACTCGAGGCAGCGACGATGGTCTGGATTGCCCCGACGTTCACCGACGAGCATCGCGCCGCACTCGATTGGCTGAATGAACATACCGACGAGAAGACGTCATTCCTTGGGTTGGAGGTGGAACTCTGGCGAATCGGCGACTCGCCACCAGCTCCGAAGTTCAACGTCGTGGCAAAGCCGAATGACTGGTCGCGGGAGGTCCGGGCAACGGCCGCCAAGGGCGAGTTGAGCGAACGCAAGCGCGCGCAGCTCGAATTCTGGACCGGCTTCCGCGAATACATGTCGGCCAAGGGCAAGCTCCCGTGTCAAACACCCGGGCCGAGACATTGGATGATCCACAACATCGGGTGGCCTGGAATGTGGCTTGCATCGATAACATCACTGTGGGACTCGGAAACCGGTAAGGCAGCCCCTGAGATGCGGGTTGAACTGTACATTAACGGCCGCAACGCTAAGAAGCAATTCGCGCAGCTGTCCGAGCAACGGGAAGCCATCGAGCGTGAGGTCGGCCAGCAGTTGCTGTGGTACAATCCTGAGGAAAAGCAGATGGCCCGCATATACACGCGTAAGCCGGCCGATGTCCTCGACCGAGCCACGTGGCCGGACCAGTTCGAGTGGCTGAGGAAGAACGTGGAGTTGTTCTACAGGGTCTTCGGCCCGCGCGTGAAGGCGCTAAACGGAGGTGACGAAGTATGAACTACTGGCGCATGGCATTCCGGTGGGGTTCCCAAGGCTATGAGCTGTGGGACGCGTGCCGCGCAAAGCGCATCGCGGCCATCGGCTACTACGACGCGAACATGCGGCCCATAGTCGGCGACTGTTCAAAGATGCCCGAGAGCGAGTTCGATGAGGCCTGGCGTAGAGGTTGGCCGGAGAACACCACTGCTCGTGTCAGCCTCCGGAGGTTCGTCTACGAGATGAAGCCCGGTGATATCATCTACGCGAAAGAAGGTCCCCGCCTCGTGGGCAAGGGACGGGTGGTGAGCAACTACCGGTACGATTCCTCGATAATGCAGGATCCTGAACACCCACACGATCACTATCGCGTGGTCGAATGGGACGCGGCGTTCAAACCTGTTCCACTGAAACTGGGCGCGGAGCAATGGACGGTGTTGCCGCTGGATGACCGACGATTGCGCATGATCGGTAGTCCGGAGCGAGCGGCGATATCGGAGTGGAAAGCCGCGGAGGCACGCGAGGGTGAGGTTTCGCGGTCAGAGGTTCTATTCCGCAAGAGGAATAGCGCACTCATAGAAGCAAAGAAGGCGCAGTCCGACTACAGATGCGAGGCGTGTGGCATGACGTTCGTGAAGGTCTACGGCGACATCGGCCGGGAACACATCGTGGCGCACCACCTCAAGCCCATAGGCGGGAGGAAACGCGCCTCGGTGACTAGGCTCGATGACATCGCGTTGGTCTGCTCGAACTGCCACGACATGCTGCATCGGCACGGGCAGCTCCTTTCAGTCGCGGAGCTCCGTCGCAGAATGAGCAGTGCTCGAGCTCAAAGGTCTGGCGCCGCGACCGGCGATTCCTGACGCGCGTGGGGCCGTAAGGGCAGTTCCGACATCTGGCGGCTAGCAGCCGACAGCTAACAGCTAGCAGCTTCCGAGGCGTTGAGCGCAGCCTGAGTTGTTTGACTCTCGGACGCGGCGGGGATAGTGTCTGAGGCGGTGAACGCTTATGGCAACTGAGGTAAGGAAACCACTCGTCAAGCCCCGCAAGCTGAGGCCGGGATGCCGGGTAGCGGCCATTACACTCTCCTGGGGAGGCCCCGGCGCTTACCCGCTCCGCTATGAGGCAGGGAAGAGGCAGTTCGAGGATGAGTTCCAAGTCGAAGTAGTAGAGACCAGACACGCCCTGAAGCACCCGGATTGGCTGGGCCGTCATCCCGAGGCCCGGGCTGAGGACCTGATGTCCGCGTTCGCGGACCCGTCAATTGACGCGATAATCTCCACCATCGGCGGGGATGATTCGATTCGGATTCTGCCGTACCTGGACCTTGATGTCATTCGGAACAACCCGAGAGTATTCATGGGCTATTCCGATACTACGATCTCTCTTATGGCGTGCTTTCGGGCCGGGCTTGTTTCGTTCTACGGGCCGACATTCATGGCAGGTTTCGCTGAGAATGGCGGGATGTTCCCTTACATGGTCGAATCCATACGCAAGACCGTTTTCTCCTCAGACCCAATCGGCACTATCAACCCGAACGCCGCAGGATGGACGGTGGAGGAACTGGACTGGAACAATCCGGAGAATCAGTCGCGACGGCGAGAGCTGAATCCGAGTACTGGATGGAACTTCCTCCAGGGAAAGGGCATCGTCGAGGGGAGACTCATCGGTGGATGTGTCGAGGTGCTGGACTGGCTGCGGGGAACTGAATTCTGGCCGGGGCTGGCCGAATGGGAGAATGCCATTCTCTTCCTCGAAACGTCGGAAGAGGCGCCGCCCGCCGCGCTTGTGGGGCGGTTCGTACGGACTCTGGACGCCGTAGGCGTTCTGCGCCGACTCTCCGGAGTCTTGCTTGGCCGGCCGGGCGGCCAGATTCCGCCTGAGAAGTTTGCCGAGTACGGCACGGTTCTAAAGGACGCCGTCAGCCAGGAGTCCGGGCTCACCGACTTGCCGATCGTGACCGGCATGGATTTCGGACACACTGACCCGATGATGGTCCTACCCATGGGCTTGAAAGCCCGGATAGACTGCGACAGCAGGCAGTTCTCGATACTCGACAGCGCGGTCGTGGACTAGCGGACAGCCGCGGAAGTCATTGCTGCCGAGTCCCGCCCGTTTCACACCGAATAGGAGTTAACCACCAAGACACCAAGACACAAAGTCGGGTCCGTACGGGAATGCTCTTTGTACGCTTGGCGATCTTGGCGTCCTTGGCGGTTGTGTTCTCCGCTCCGCTCATGACAGGCTCTTGGCGGTTCCGTTAGGGGTTCCGGTATCGACGAGGTTTGACTCTCGGGCGCGGCGAGGATAGTGTTAGAGGCGGTGAAAGCTCCGAAATGACAATCGCCTGAGAGAGGAGTCCGGTATGAATCACGTTCTTGTGCTCGAAGGAAGCCCGAGAAAGGGCAATACGTGCGTTGTGACCGATTGGGTGCTGGCCGGGATGGGCAAGGGCAACAAGGTCACCCGCGTGAAGTTGTGCGAGCAGCACATCCAGCCTTGCCAGGAGTGCTTCACCTGCACCGATACGAAGAAAGGGGCCGGGTGCGCGCAGGATGACGATATGGTCGAGCTGTATGACAAGCTGATTGACGCCGACCTCGTGCTTTGGACCAGCCCGATATTCTGCTGGAACGTGACGGCCCATACCAAGATGGCGCTGGACCGCTGCTTTGCGCTCCTGACCGGCGAGGACCTGCTGAAGGACAGCAAGTGGGCGCTGGTGCTGACCGCGGGTGGGGATGTGTTCGACGGAGCGGACCTCGCCGTCGAGATGTTCCGCCGGCTGGCGGACTACGGTGGAATCAAGTACATCGGCCAGCACGTGGTCGCGCCGTGCCCGGATGGTGCGAAGTTGAGGAACAGCGCGGTGCTGAAGAAGCAGGCGAAGGTCTTCGGGAAGGAACTCACCAAGGCGCTGCGCGGCTAGAAGCGCAAGACCGAAGTTCGAAGCTCGAATGACGAATCAAGCCCGAATGTGGAGAATAGCCAGGCCAGGGACGGCCGCAGTCGTGACTTTGGCCTTATGCCTTTCCACTTTCTACTTTGCGCACGGCGCCGAGCCGGGCGCGGTGAATGGTTTTGTGCGCGATGCGAGCGATGGCGAGCCGCTGGCGTACTGCAACGTCTACCTCGACAGGACCGAGTACGGATCGGCCACGAACGACAAGGGCTATTTCTACATCGGTCACGTGCCGGCCGGCAATTACGACCTGGTGGCCTCGTTCGTCGGGTACAGGAACGAGAAGCGGACGCTTACGGTCGGGCCGAACCAGGTTGTCAACGTGAACCTCGAGCTTTCGCCCGGTGCGATTGAGCAGAAGGAAGTGAAGGTGACCGCCGACCGGGCGCGGTTCGAGCGCGAGGTCGAGGTTTCGGCGGTACGGCTTGAGACGAAGCAACTGCAGTTCATCCCCAAGGTCGGCGGCGAGGTGGATTTGTTTCGGACGATCCAACTGCTGCCCGGGGTGATTGCGACTTCGGACTTCTCGAACCGGCTGTACATCAGGGGCGGCAGCCCGGACCAGAACTTGATTCTTCTGGATGGAATCACCGTGTACAACCCGTCGCACCTGTTCGGACTCTTTTCGCCGTTCATCGCCGAGGCGGTGTCGGACGTGACGCTACTCGCGGGCGGGTTCCCGGCGAAGTACGGTGGCAGGTTGAGCTCGGTGCTGGATGTGACCACCAAAGAGGGGAACTCGAAGCACTTCACCGGCGACGCGTCGGTTTCAGTAATCGCCGCCCAGGCGCTGCTGGAGGGGCCGATTCCTAGCCCGAAGTCCAAAGTGCGCACTCTCGGACAGGGGCCGCCGGGGCCAACTTCGAATGTCCCCTCACCCCTACCCTCTCCCCAAGGGGGAGAGGGAAAGGGAGAGGGGGATTCTACTTCTGTGACGAAGGACGAAGGACGAAGGACGAAGAGCGAAGGGGAAAGTGGATATGACCAAGTGCAGGGAGCAGAAGACAGCGCCGTGGTTCGGTTCCAGCCTTCGGGTTCGTACCTTATTGCGGGGAGGAGGACCTATCTTCCGGACGTGCTGCTGAAGGCCTTCGGCATCGACGGCTTGGGCTACTATTTCTACGACCTGATGGGCAAGGCGAACTATGAGCCGTGGAAGGACTCGCGGTTCACTTTGACCGGGCTTGCGGCCGAGGACGTGCTCGATTTCTGGGACCCTGAGGACCCCAACGGCCTTAAGGCCAAGATGACGTGGGGCAATCGCGGGGCGTCGCTGCGCTGGAACCGCGTGTTCACGCCTATCCTGTACGGCGAGGTCATCGGCGCGTGGAGTAACTTCTTCTCGAACTTCAACGTGAACCTGGGCAGCACGAGCGACATCCGGATGAGCACTGACCTCACCGACTTGACGCTGAAGGCCGACCTGATGTGGTATGCTGGTGACCGGCACACACTCGACCTTGGGTTCGACGGCCGGTTCACGCGCACCGGCATGTCGTTTACGTATGACACGTCCGGGTACAACACCGCGGATACGCTCTGGCCCCTGGCCGTGTACGTTGACGAGAAGTGGGAGGCCGTTCCGGGCAAGCTGTACCTGAAGCCCGGCTTCCGGCTGAGCTATTACACCAAGGGCCGGCGATTCGCGCCGGAGCCACGGCTGGGCCTGAAGTATCACCCGGCCAAGAACACCGCGCTCAACCTGGCGGCAGGGCGATTTACGCAGCCGATGGTAACGCTCAATTCGACCGACGCGATACTCTCGATCTACGACATGTGGCTACCGGTGCAGGCGGACCAGGCGCTGCCGACCGCGCTGCATTTCATCGCGGGCGCGGAGCAGTGGCTGAAGCGGGACGTGGTGGCTTCGCTCGAGGGTTACTACAAGGACTACAGCAATCTGCTCGAAACCAGGTACGGCGATTACTTCACGCCGCCGGAATCGCTGCTTGTGGCGGACGGTTACTCACTCGGCGCGGACTTCATGCTGCGCAAGACCGAGGGCTGGGTGAACGGCTGGGTCAGCTACTCGTACGCGTGGACGTGGCGGAACATCGGCGACGAGTCCTACCACCCGCACTACGACCGGCGGCACAACGCGAACGTGGTGCTGACGTTTCCGCGCCTGTTCTGGGGTATCGACGTTTCGGCCAAGTGGACGCTCGGCACCGGGCTGCCGTATTCGGGCATCGTCGCCTACTACCCGAAGTACCAGTACCGGCCGAGCGAACCGGAATGGTGGCGCAAGCCGGACTGGAGGTTCTTCAACGGCGCGCGCGACGCGTTCCGCTTCCCGGTGTATCACCGCCTTGACGCAGGGATGACAAAGACCTGGAAGAAGAAGTGGGGCGAGATCTCCGCGTTCCTCGACGTGACTAATCTCTACAATGCCAAGAACGTGCTGCTCTACTACTGGGAAGTCGGGGACAACGGGTTGCCGGTGGAGCACAGCGTCGGGATGATTCCGATTCTGCCGACGGTCGGAGTGAAGGTGAGGTTCTAGGAAATGACGAATTCCGAAGTCCGAATGACGATTGAAACCCGAAGCCCAAATGACCGAACGGCGGCCGGCCTCGCTTCGGTCTTTGGTCATTCGAGCTTGATTCGTCATTGGCCTCGGAGGCCCCTGTCCGACAGTGCTGGTTTCGATATTCGGGCTTGTTCGCGCTCGGGCCTGTGGCTGATGGCTTGCGGCTTGTGGCTGCTGCTCGCGGCCTGCGAGGTGTCGCCGTCCGAGCAGTTCACGCCGAAGCTCGTCGTACATGGGCTGGTTCGGGTTGGTCTGCCGGTAGTACAGGCGAACATCAACCGGACCTACGCGATTGACGAGCCGTTTGACACCATGTTTCCCGGCGTGAGTGGCGTGGTCTGGCGCGGTAGCGATACCTGGCCGCTGGCTAACTCGACGCGTGACGTCTACTCGACCCCGGAACTCGAGCCCTGGCCTGCGTTCGGCGACACGCTCGGCATTCGTATCGCCAAGGACGGATTTGACACGGTCTACGGCCACACCGTGGTGCCGGATTCATTTCGGATTCTCTTCCCGCGCGCCGGCGACACCGTGTCGATTAACGACTCGATGGTCTGGACCCGGAGCTGCAACTGCGCCGGGTACTATATGTCCCTGCAAAGCGTGGACCGAGGGGACACGTTCTACTACAGCCTGGCGGTTCCCAACGATACGTCCGGCAACAACTTCGACTCGCTGGCCTTCACACTTCCGCAGATGGTGTTCCTCTACCAGTTCGAGCCGGGGAAGCACACGCTGCGGGTCTACGCGCTCGATACGAACTACTTCGACTGGGTCAGCGCGGGCGGGTTCGGACCCGGCACGAATACGGGCGAGACGACCTATCTGTCCGGCGGCATCGGTGTGTTCGGGTCAGGAGTCGGCGAGTCGGTGGAAGTCTATGTGAAGACGGACACGGCATTCAGCCAGAGGCCGTCGAGGCCGAGTCAGAGGCAGGAAAACCCGAAACTCGAAGGTCGAATGACGATTGAAACCCGAAGTACGAGTGCACAGATAGAAGCCGGGCCGGGTTCGAGTTTAGGCCATTCGGGGTTGACTCGTCATTGGCCTCAGAGGCCCCTGTCCGACAGTGCGAGCTTCGGAATTCGAGTTCGGCCGCGCCTGGGCCTCGCCCCGGCTAGGACTTGTCTTCTTCTTCCGCGGTCCGCTTTTCTCCGACAGCGAGCCACTCCGCGACCGACGCCAGCAGATGCTCCCGGTGGACCGGCTTGGGAATGAATGCGTCGGCCCCGGCTTTGAGCGCATCCTGGATATCCTTGTCGCTCACGCGTCCGGAGAGGACCAGCACCGGTGCCTTGAACGCCCGGTTGCGTTTGAGTAGCGAGCTAACCGTGAAGCCGTCAATGCCGGGCATCGAGAGGTCGCAGATGGCTAGGTCCGGAGGGTCTTCGCGCGCCGCTTTGACTGCGGCGGTGCCGTCGGGAACACTGGTCACGCGGTAGCCGGCCGACTGGAGTATCGTCTCCAGCAGAAAACGAATCGGCGCTTCGTCGTCTACCACCAAGACATGCTTCATCATTTTGACATTAAGCCCAATTGCCCCGGATGTCAAGGAAGAGAGGAGAACAGAGGGAGGGAAGGGGAGAAGGCAAACCGAAGCACCCAGACTGGGTGATTCGAAGGATCCGGCTGCTAACTGCTCACTCGCCTCACGCGGGCGCGTCGACGAGCGGGGCATCCTGCCGGAGCGGGATGCGGAAGCGGAACTCGGCCCACTTCCCCGGTTCGGAGTCGGCCGTGATCTCGCCGCCGTGCCGGAGGACTATCTGGCGCGAAATGTAGAGACCGAGGCCGGAACCGGTCACGGCCTTGTGCTCGGGATGGTGGAGGCGCTGAAACCGGGCAAAGAGCTTCTGCTTCTGCTCGGGCTCGAACCCGACGCCCTCGTTGTGCACCGAGAAGAGCGCCCAGTACTGGCGGACGCGCTCGCCCGAGTCGGCGTAGTCGAAGAAGCTTCGGCGCACCAGCCGGACGAGGATCCTGGAGTTCTCGCGGCCATACCGGACCGCGTTGCCGAGCAGGTTGTTGAAGACGACCTTCAAAAGAGTTGC
>CAZVCQ010000020.1:0-14867 GCA_964626085.1 uncultured bacterium | reverse complement strand
GCCTCGTGGCCCTGCTTGTCGGGCTGCCGATACTGCGGCTCAAGTCCGACTACCTCGCCATCGCCACGCTCGGCTTCGGGATCATCGTGAAGGTGCTGCTGGACAACTCGGATATGGTCATCCCGATGATGGGTGGGTCCCGGGGAATGAGCGCGATTCCGAAGCTGACGACATTTCTGTGGGTGTTCCCGCTGGCGGTGCTCGCGGTCGTGGTGCTGCGCAACATTGTCTATTCCGGCATCGGCCGCGCTTTGATTTCGGTACGCGAGGACGAGCTGGCGGCCGAGGCCGTGGGCATTGACAGCACGCGGTACAAGACTCTTGGATTCGTCATCGGCTGCATGTTCGCGGGCGTGGCCGGTGGCCTGTACGCGCACTTGTTCGTGTTCCTGCACCCGTCCAACTTCGACTTCCTGAAGTCCATCGACGTGCTGCTGGTCGTGGTCCTGGGCGGGTTGGGCAGCATATCCGGCACCATCGTCGCCGCGGTGGCGTGGACGTTCCTGCTCGAGGGCCTGAGAATCCTGTTGCCGCCGGCGGTCCAGGACTGGCGCTGGGTGATATACCCGCTGCTGCTGGTCGTGTTCATGCTGGTTAGGCCCGGCGGCATCTTCGCCGGGACCGAGTTCGGGTTCCTGAGACCACCTGGAAGGAAATGACGAAACTCGAAGTCCAAATGACGATTGAAATCCGAATGAAGGAGAAGTCCGAATTGCCTATTCGAGTTTCGGTATTCAATCGTCATTCGAGCTTGGAACTTCGGGTTTGAGGACTTGTGAATGAACACCGTGCTTGAGACGAAAGCTCTGACCAAGGCCTTCGGCGGCCTGGTAGCCGTGCGGGACTTCACGGTGTCAATCGCCGAGCACGAGCTGGTTGGACTGATCGGGCCGAACGGTGCAGGGAAGACGACCGTGTTCAACCTGATAACCGGGATGTACATGCCGACCGAGGGGACCATAGCGTTCGATGGCACCGACATCGGCGGAATGAGGCCCTACCGAATCTACCAGCGCGGGATTGCACGGACGTTCCAGAATACCAGGCTGTTCAAGCAGCTATCGGTGCTCGACAACGTCCGCGTCGCGCACCACCACCGGGGCGAGGCCGGGCTGGTGAGCACGATTCTGCGTGGGCCGGGGTTCAGACGCGAAGAGCGGCAGGTTACCGAGCGGGCGGTCGAGCTGCTTTCGGTTCTCGGGTTGGAAGGAAGGCAGGACGAGCTGGCGCGGAATCTGCCCTACGGCGAACAGCGGCGAGTCGAAATCGCCCGCGCGCTCGTTTCCGAACCCAAGCTGCTCCTCTTGGATGAACCCGCAGCCGGGATGAACCCGTTCGAGGTCGGCACCCTGATGGACCTCATCCGGTTCATCCGCGAGCGGTTCAAGCTGACGGTGCTGCTGATCGAGCACCAGATGAAGGTCGTGATGGGTGTATGCGAGCGAGTCGTCGTGATGGACTTCGGGGAGGTCATTGCCCAGGGCGCACCCGAGGCGATTCAGCAGGACCCGAAGGTGATCGAAGCGTATCTGGGGACGGCGGAGGTGAAGGTAGAGGCAAAGGCAGAGACAGAGGCAGAGACAGAGGCAGAGGCAGAGGCAGAGACAGAGACAGAGGCAACGGCAAGATGACTTCCTCTCAACCTGAGCCTCGACCTCTACCTGTCCTTCCGCTGCTGAGCGTCAAGGACCTTGTGGTTGACTATGGCGCGATTCGGGCCCTGCACGGCATCTCGTTCGACGTCAACGAAGGCGAGATAGTCACGTTGGTCGGAGCCAACGGCGCCGGCAAGAGCACGACGCTGCGGACGATCTCCGGCTTGCTCAAGCCGTCCGCGGGCGAGATTGCGTTCGCAGGCAGGCGGATTGACGGCATGGCCGGGCATCAGGTGGTGAAGCTGGGCATCGCCCACGTGCCGGAGGGGAGACAACCCTTCGCGTACCTGACCGTGCGTGACAACCTGCTGCTTGGCGCGTACAAACGGCCGCGGGGAGAAGCCGGTACCGCGATGGAAAGGGTGTTCAAGTCGTTCCCGAGGCTGAAGGAGCGTCTGGGTCAGACTGCGGGTACGCTCTCCGGCGGCGAACTGCAGATGCTCGCGATGGGGCGCGGCCTGATGGCGCGGCCGAAGCTGCTGATGCTCGACGAGCCTTCGATGGGCCTGTCGCCGATACTGGTGCGCGAGATATTCGACATCATCCGCGAAATCAACCGGCAGGGGACCGCCATCCTGCTGGTCGAGCAGAACGCATTCATGGCCCTGCAGGTGGCGCACCGGGCCTGCGTGCTGGAAACCGGCAAGGTTGTGCTCTCCGGCCCGGCCGCCGAGCTGCTGCGTGACCCGAAGGTGAAGGCAGCATACCTCGGGGAATGACCAGTTGGCAGGTCCCAGTTTGCAGTTGACTGGATGCCCTCGCCCTCTCCCAGAGGGAGAGGGGATGGGGTGAGGGTGTTCCGGCAGCAATTGGTCTGGATCGTTGTCCCGCTCACGTTCGCTGTCTACCTTGTCACTCTTTCTCCTACCGTCGGCCTGATTGATTCGGGCGAGCTGGCCGCCGGTTGCTGCCTGCTGAATGTCCTGCACCCGACCGGGTATCCGCTGTACACAATGCTGGGCAGGTTGGCAAGCCTCGTGCCGGTCGGAATGGTGGTGAACCGCGTCGCGGCACTGAGCGCGCTATTGGCGGCGTGCGGCGTCGGGTTGCTGCTGTTGCTCGGTCTCCGGCTACGAGTGTCCCGGGCTGTGGCCGCGGCCAGCGCGCTGCTGCTGGGTTTCTCGTTTCCGGTCTGGGCTGTGGCGGTGGACGTCGAGGTGTACAGCTTGACGCTCGTGCTGGTTCTGCTGCTCTGGCTGGCGGTTGAGTCATGCGAGCGGGGAGGGTCGTTGCTGGTTCTTGCGTACTTCGCCGGACTCGCGTTGACCAACCACATGTCCGCGGCAAGCACCGCTCTGGGCGCGGCGCTGGCCGTCGTTCTTTCAGAAGTCCAAAGGACGAAGCACAAAGGACAGACTGCGGATGGCCGAATCCGGTTCCGTCATTTGCCTTTGTTACTTTGTACTTTCCTCCTGGGGGTCTCTCCCTACCTGTTTCTTGTACTACGCGCCCGCGCCGGTCCGTTGCTGGCATGGGGCAATCCGTACAACCTCGAGCGTTTCTGGTGGCATGTAACCGGAAAGCAGTATCAGGTTTGGATGTTCTCGCAGTCGTTCGGGGAGGTGCTGCACAACGCCGGTCGCGGGGCAGTGCTGCTGGCGCGCGGTTTCTTGTACGTGCTTGTCCCGGTCGTGTTCTACGGCGCGGCGCGGCTGTTCCGTCAAAGGCGGAACCTGGCCATCGGACTGGCGGTTTCGGCCGTGGTCGCGTTCGCCTACGCGGTCAACTACTCGATTCCCGATATCGAGGCATACTACCTGCCCTGCCTGGCAGCGCTCGCGGTGTTCGGTATGGTGGGACTCGACGGACTGGCCCGGCGGGTCGGAAGATGGCGGCACGCGGTCTGGCTCACCGGGATTGCCGCTCTGCTGCTGAACTTCGGCGTCGCCGGCAGGCGGGGTGATTACGTCGCCTATGACCACGCAGTGAACACGCTCGCGACGGCCGGGCAGAACGCGACTATCATCACCGACTGGTGGGACGTTTACTCGCCGGTGTTCTACCTGCAGTACGTCGAACAGGTGCGGCCCGACGTCTGCATGATCGACAAGGAGCTCGTCCGGCGCTCGTGGTACTTCAACTACCTGTCGCGGGTCTATCCCTGGCTGGTCGAACGGTCACGGCCCGAGATCGAGAGCTACCGGCAGTACCTCGACGAGTTCGAACAGGGGCGGCTCAAGGACCCGGCCGAGATCCAGCGCCGGTACATCGCGTTGCTCGAGAGCTTCATCACGCGCAGCCCAGAACGACCGGCGTACACGACCTACGACGTGGACGCGGGGCTGGATGCCAGGCAGATGCTGCCGGGCGAGCGGCGGGCACCGGTCGGGCTGTTGTTCCAGATTCGAAGCGACACGGTGCTGCCCGAGTTTGACTACACGAAACTCGTGGCTCGGCTTCCGCGGCAGGGATTGGACATGAGGACGCGGGCCGCACTGGAGCGCTACCGGTATTTCCTGGTTCGCCGGGCACGGGCGCTGGCGACATCTGGACACGAGGATGAGATACAACCGCTGCTCGGCTGGTATGAATCGCTGCCGCTGGGCCGGTTGGCGCCGCTGCCGGGTCGCAAGTAACCACAAGGAATCAAGGGGTCAAGGAATCAAGGATTCGAGCCGGCTGGAATCCTCAACCCCTGAAATCCTGGAAACCTCTCCTTGCTGACCGCCTACACGGTCCAGTTGCTAAGCAACGCCGGCCTGATGGTGGCCGTGGTCTACATCCCGTTGCTGGCAAACAGATTCGGCGCCAACAGCCAGCAGATCGGGCTGTTGGTCGCCTGCTACCAGGCGATGATTCTGCTGTCGAGCGTCGTGTTCGGACGCTGGGCCGACTACGGAGACCGGAAGCGATTCGTGGTCTATGGACTGGCCGCCTCGGCTGTTGCGCTCGCCTTCCACGGCCTCGCCAGAAACCTGGGCGGGCTGTTTGCGGCGCGCGCACTCGCGGGGCTCTGCGTCGGGGTCTTTCCGGCCGCCTTGATGGCCTACTTCTATGGCCGGAGCAGGTTGCTGGGCCGCTTCACCG
Source organism: uncultured bacterium (assembly GCA_964626085.1). Lineage (GTDB taxonomy): Bacteria > Hydrothermota > Tepidihabitantia > Tepidihabitantales > Tepidihabitantaceae > UBA2258. Next base: position 10,185 of record CAZVCQ010000020.1, on the reverse strand, counting down.
GCTTCGGTTCCCTGGGTTGGGGCGTCGGTGCCTTCACACTCGGGGTGCTCAGGCCCGAGTGGGTATTCCCGTCGGCCGCGGTCCTGATGGCCGCTACGGCGGTCCTGGCTTGGGCGGGCCTGAAACACGAACACGTCCGCCTGGAGCAGCCTTTCATAGACACTCGCGTGCTCCGGCGGAGCTGGCCGATCTACCTGTCGTTCCTGCTGCGCCATATGGGAGCATGCTCGATCTGGTCGATATTCCCTCTCTTCCTTGCCGACCGCGGCGCCAGCCGGCTCTGGGTTGGCATCGTTTTCGCCATCAACCCGTTCGCGCAGGTTCTGTTCCTCAACCTACTGGAAAGAGCCGGGGAGCGGATGCTCATCGGACTTGGCTTCGTGCTGTCGGCCCTGGTCTTCTTCGCGTTCGGGTTGGTCACGAACTTCAGACAGATCGTGCCGATACAGGTCGTGCTGGCCCTGTCGTGGTCGTGTCTCTACCTGGGTTCCCTGCGGGAGCTGATGCGCGTGAACCCCGAGCGGTCGACGGCCGCAGGGATGTTTCAGTCGGTGCTGAGTCTGTCCGCCGTCGGCGGAGCACTGCTTCTGGCTCTGACCGGTGCTTTCGGATACCGCGGGGTCATGTTCGTGGCAGCCGGGCTGGCCGTCGCCGGCGGGATTCTGCACCTGACGGTCAAGCCGCGGCCGGCCTAGCGCGTCAGCAGCAAGACCGCCAGGCCCGCTCACACGAGACCGCGTAAGTGTCCGGCGTCAGTGGTTTCTTTGGGAAGATGCGGTCGCGGACGTATCGCCGTCAGGCGCAGCTAGAAGCGAATGGCGACGCCGCCCCAGGTGAGGCCGGCGCCGAACGCGACTAGCATCACCACATCGCCGGGGCGCACCAGTCCGGCCTTGCGGGCCTCGTCCAGCGCGATGATGGTCGTGGCCGAGGAGGTGTTGCCGTACTTGGCGATGTTGATGAACACCCGTTCGCGCGGGAACTTGAGCAGCTTGGCGGTGGCCTCGATGATACGCAGGTTAGCCTGATGCGGAATCATGAGCTTCACGTCGTCCGGCCCCAGGCCAGTTTGCCGCAGCAAGTGCGTGAAGGCATCGGCCATGCTGCGGACCGCGACCTTGAAGATGGCGTTGCCGTTCATCTTGCACGTGTGCAGGCGCTGCTGTACGGTTTCGACCGTGGCCGGCTGGCGCGAACCTCCCGCCGGCATATAGAGATGTTCGCCGCCGGCACCGTCGGCAGCCAGGTAGGTGGCGAGGATGCCGGTGTCGGGCTCCGAGTCGGCCTTGAGCACGGCAGCCCCGGCGCCGTCCCCGAACAGGACACAGGTGGAGCGGTCGGTCCAGTCGGTTATCTTGCTGAGCATTTCGACGCCGACGACCAGGGCGGTTCGGGAGGCGCCGGTGACGACGAACTGCCGGGCAACGCTGAGCGCATAGATGAAGCCGGTGCAGCCCGCGCTGACGTCGAACGCAGTGGCATGCGGCGCCCCGAGTCTCTGCTGCAGCACGCAGGCGGTTGAGGGAAAGGGCATGTCGCCGGTCACGGTGCCCACGACGATAAGGTCCAGGTCTTCCGGTTTGACCTTCGCTTCGGCCAGGGCTTTCTCGCACGCCTTGACCGCGATGTCGGAAGCAGCCTCTCCGGGCGCCGAGATGTGGCGCTCCTTCATGCCGGTGCGTTCGGTTATCCACTGGTCGGACGTGTCCACCATCTTCTCGAGATCAGCATTGGTGAGGATGCGTTCGGGGACCTGGCAGCCGGTGCCGGCGACGACCGCCGAAAAGGGCCGTCGCGGCCACGGCAAAGGGGGATGCGGTTCGTGGGTGCCGGTTTTCGTCACGGGTGTAATGATAGTCGGCGGCGGCCATTCGTCAATTCAGGCGTCGTTGCGTGTCCCAAGTCTGCAAACAGAGCAAAGCCGGCACACCGGCGAGCCACGCTACCACAACTGGAAACCCGGGGAATCCGGGTCACGCTGCCTAGATGCGTGCGTCTAGGAAGAATCGTCTCGGTCGTGCTGGATTCGGGACTCACGGGCGATTATGTCAACAGGCAGACGTGTCGAATTGGCCGGCACGACTCCGGAGCCTGTCCAATATCAAGTCCAAGGGGCTCTCTCAAGCTCCTGGACCTGCGTCGGTTCCGGCCCGCCGCGCGTCAGGAATCGCCAGCTGTGTTGCCGGGGCTCCGGAACAGAACGCGGCCGGCAGAGAACCTGCCGGCCGCTCCTCCTCCCCGCTACTTAGGGAGCGATGGGTGCAGCGACGTTGAACACGTCGGTGCGGATGGCCTGAAGCACCGACTGTGTCAGGCCCCGTGCGACCCACTTCGCGATCAGGATCGCGGCTTCCTGTGCGAGCGACTCGCCGGAGATGTCCTTCCGGGAGAGCGCCCACACCTCTCGGCCGAAGCACAGGTAGAACGGATAAGCGATAGTCGGAACTCCCGCTCCATCGCAGACCTGCTTGACCTGCAGCTCCATGCTCGCGATCATCGGGAACACGGCCGTTACGTTGGCCAGCATGCCCGGCCGCTTGTCGTCCAGGGTCGCCTTGATACGCTCAGTGTTGTACTTCGCGTCCCAGTTGGCGATCCTCTTCGTAGGATCTATCATGATCCCATCCTTCCTGCGGATTTCCCCGCACAGTCAGGACTTTGCTGATTCGTGAGGCCTGAACTCATTCAAGCCCCTTCGCTATCTTATACGAGTGAGAGCGTCAAGTTTACATACAAGAAGAACCCCGGCCGCTTGGCCGGGGTCGAATGTCTGCTTCGTCCTCTAGCGCCGCTTCAGTAGCGGTTTCAGGTCCTCCACCATCAGGAATCCCTCCAGCACGGGACGAAGCCTGCGTGCCATGCGCGGGTGACGAGCCAGGAACGTGTCTATGTCTGGCCGATTACCTGCTTGATGTGCGTCGCAGAACTCGTTCATTGCGTCGAGTTCTGCCTTGCTTGGCCTCCTTGCCGGCCGCCGTGTAGTCACAGCCATGATACTCCTCCCACAACTCGCGGTTGTTTCGGAGAGCTATCCTCGCTTGGTAGAGAGCTTCGTCCAAACGGCGCACCGATACATGCAGTATTCGAGCGGCCTCGTCGCGGCGATAGCCCTGGAGCTGACACAGCTCCATGGCCATGCGCTGCAACGCGGGCTGTTGCGCGAGTGCGGCGTGCAACATCTCCGCGAGCCGTTTCCGCCTGTACGTCTCTTCCGGGCTCGGCAGCGGCGATTGAAGGGTCTCCATCGCTACGTCGTTCAGGCTGGCCGGAGCCTTTTTGTACTCCAGGGACTTGAAGAGGTCGAACGCCAGGTTTATGGCTATTGTGAACACCCACGTGTCCAGCGATGCATGCTTGTCGGGGTTGTACTTCGAGATCTTCGAAGCTGCAGTCGCGAGCGCCTTGTCGGCCAGATCCTCCGCCGCACGCGGTTGCAGTCTGAACCTTCCGCATAGGTATGGTATCAGCCTTTCTCGGAGTGAGTCGTAGATCCGACTCAATCCCTCCAGCGTCTTCTCTGGGTTACGGAACCCTTCGGAATTATCGTCACTCACAGAACGGATCCTTTCGTTTGGGGCGGGCCATCCGTTCTATTTGGGCTCTTCATGCATCCAAGCCTCAGTCGGTCGTCTGCGTGGCCCGCCTATGCGGCCAGACGCCGGCTGCTGTTGTTGTTGCGACCGTCGGTTGACTGCATTGCGGCAGTAAACCGGGCCGCGAAAGAGCTCAGAGAATGTGCACGTTTCGCGTGGCACAAATGCCCATGCGTGAAGTGCTGTTCACTACGGCTCTTTCGCGAGCCTACATATTATACGAGAAAGTCGCCCGAGTTTACAGGAAAATCTCGGGCTTCCGGTGAACCCGTCGGCACTTGGTCGCGCCAAGTCCCTGACTTGCCGCTCCTTGCACCCATATCAGCTGCCTGAGCGGTCCTGCTGAGGGGGCTTCCAGCGCCCCGCACCGGTATCTACTATTATAGTCCGTTCACGGCAATTCGACTTCTTGTATCTTTCTTGAAGGCTAACCTACGCGCTCTTGGTGAAATCTGGGCCACAGCTATCCCTGCTCTATCAGCCCCGTGGCCGCGAATTGACTCCGCCAGGGGCAGGCCTATCCTGTTCCCGATGCGCTCCGCAGACTTCACGTCCTGGCTGCCGATTGCCATCGCCGCCATCGTAGCCGTCCTGCTCTACTACGTCATCTCCGGCCGCTGTGGCCAACTACTGAGTGGCACAGCCGCACCTTGACACGGGCGGTTTCCTCGGCTATAACCTCCGCGTGATTGACCGGGCTTTCGTGTCCATCTTGGGGGATTCTACATCAGATCATCGTCAGGCAATGCTCCCGCAAGTGCCATTGACGATGCCGGACAAGAAGCCTGTCTTGCCCGAGGCCGCCACGAGGCGGCCTGCGAGCTCAAAGGTGGACGCGGCCAAGGGTCACCGTCGGTCGCAGATTCCAGTACGCGCTCGTCACATGAGACCATGATTGACGAACACCTGAACTCATTGCTCGCCGGATGGATGAACCGTCTAATCGACATGGGCACCAGAAACCGCCTCATCTACTACAAGGAGACCCGCACGTCCACGGTCAACATCACACAGCCATCGCCCAGTGAGGTGTTCCGCCGACTCGTCGTCGACGGCTCAGCATGGCCGGTATGGCTGCCTCCTGAGCAGGACCAAGCCGTACTGGAGTTTGCCGAGACAACCGAGAATGAGGTCGCCGAAACTGAGGTTGATCATCCAAACCAGCTCGTCTGCGCCGACGTCGACCGGAAGACTCTCGTTCACAAGCTCCTGTACATGCACAAGCAGGCAAGGGCGGGCTACGAGGAACGGGGTACGAGAATCCTGCACATCGCGTTTGGTTCCCTGCGGTGGGTCGACAGCGATTCGTCGGGACCGGTGGAGTCCCCTCTCGTGCTGGTGCCCGTCGAACTCAATCGCGAGGGTGCGACCGACCGCTACAGGGTGAAGCCGGTTGACGAGGAACCCGCGTTGAATCCAGCCTTGAGAGTCAAACTCAAGCATGACTTCGACGTCGACCTCCCCGAACTGCCGGACGAATGGGAACTGGTTGACCTGTCGGAGTATCTCGGTGGCGTGACCGCTACCGTCTCCGAGATGGGGTGGAGCATTGAGGACACAGCGATCATGAGTCTGTTCTCGTTCCATCGCTTGGAGATGTACAAGGACCTGAAGGAGAACCAAGAGCACGCGAAGGGCCACTCGTTGGTGCGGGCTCTCGCCGGCGAGAGCCTAGATGACGATGTTGAGGTAGTGGACCAGGACAAGCTCGATGAAGCCGAGTCGCCCGAAGACACGTACCACATCCTCGATGCGGACAGCAGCCAACGGGTCTGCATCCAGACGGTGCGCCAGAAGGCGCCGCTTGTAGTCATCCAGGGGCCGCCCGGCACTGGCAAGAGCCAGACCATCGCTAACATCATCGCAGACGAGTTGGCTAGAGGTGGTCGTGTCTTGTTCGTCAGCGAGAAAATGGCGGCACTAGAGGCTGTGCAGAAACGCCTGGAGAAAGTCGGGTTGGCCTCTCAGGGCGGATTCTGCCTGGAGCTTCACAGCCACAAAGCTGACCGCAAGGAAGTCGTGCGTGAACTCAGCCACTGCCTCCACCATCGCGTGCGAATAGAAGGAGCTAACCTGCAACCCGGGGACTTCCCGCGTCTGCGGGGGCGGCGCGCCACTCTGAATGGGTATGTGAGTGCTCTGCACGAACCTCGTCCGCCGCTCGGACGCAACTTGCGGAATGTCCTCGCCAAACTTGCAGTGTTGAATCCAGACCCCCCGTTTTCGCTGGGAGATTATGATGCATCAATGCTCACTGAAGAAGTCCTCAGAGACTTCGTCGATGTCTGCACGCGACTCGATGCCGTGTGGCATGTTGCGCTAGAAGGTGATGACTTCCCGTGGCGAGGATGCCGGGAGACGAGTTCTCACCTGGCCGCGTCCAGTGAGTGGCGGCGTGTACTTCAGGAATTGGTTCAGAGCGCAGCAGACTGGAACAATGCGGCTCGCAGCGTATCGGGGACCCTCGGCCTGCCCAATCCTGAGTGCCTTAGTGATGGTGCCCGGCTACTGAGGCTAGTCGCCCACCTAGGAACGTGTCCAGGTGTACAGGCTGCGTGGCTTGATGCGGAATCCTCGGCTGATCTGCAACACCTTCTTGAAACGGCAGCCTCCTTGGCAACCAAGGTCACAGACGGCGAGTCGTGGTTTCAGGCTACGTACGAGCCGGCGATACTCACCGCACCACCCGGCACAGCAGCAGAAGTTCAATACCTCTGGAGTGCCGCCACTCGACTATGGGCTGCGACGGATAAGGACGGGAGCCTGCTGATGCGAGAGAGTAGAGAGCTACTGCACCTTGCGGAGTCATGCAGAGATCTCGCCGAGGATCTACAGACGTGTGCTGGGGCGGTGGCACGTGAAACCGGAGCGAACGCGCAACAGCCGCCCGTCTCCCGGGTAACTGAGTTGCTGATGCTCGCGCAAATATGCGTGTCTGAACGCCGTCCAGAGCGCGTGTGGTTGGACCAGGCCGGGCGCGTCCAGGCCCGCCGTCTACTGGCCGAACTCGACCCGATGCTCAAGGACTATCGCTCCCGTGCAGCACGTCTAGCAGAGAGTTACAGCGAGGATGTCTACACGCTCGACCTTGATGGGATCATAGAGCGCTACGCCGGGCTCGTCTATCGCCTGCCGGTACGCTGGCTTTCCCGCCACTTCCGGCAGGACCGCCGCGACCTACTCCGCGTGTCCTCTGTCGGACGGGTGTCATCATCTGTGGCCACAGACCTGGTTGAGGCCCGTGAACTACTGCGTCTCCGACGACGTATCGGGGAACATGACGCTGAGGCGCGGCGGTTGCTGGGGTCGTACTTCGACGGGCTCAAGACCGACGCGGAAGCCGTCACTCAAGCGATCCTCACATGCGAGCAGGCGATCGAGCTAGCCGGCGTAGAGCGAGACACGGTGACCTTTTCGGCCGCCTTGTGTCGAGATAGCCCGGCATCGCCATCACTGCGATTGACGCTGTCAACAGCGAGAGATCTGATGGCAAGGTGGGACCGAGTGTCTGCCCGCGTCCAATCGGCATTCCCGCAGAGCGCCGCAGGCGAGCAAGCCTCGGTGGACAGTGTTCCTCTTGCCAGTATTGAAGTTTGGGCGGCGGAGGCAGCGGGGGTCCTCGCTCGGCTGACAGAGCACGTGCATTGCGTGCGGCGGTACTCCCGCGGGGGCCGTCCGGCCAGCATAGCTGAGTTCGTAGAGGACCTTACCAGGCTTGAGGATCTCCTGCGTGCTCGAGAGCAGTTCGCCTCGATGGAGGCACGGCTCTCCGCGCTCCTTGGGGACCGGTACGATGGGCTTCAAACCGCCTGGAATGTCGTGCTGCAAGCCTTGGCGTGGACGGACGAGTTCAAGCGACTGCTGGGTAGGTCAGCGATATCGGACTACCTACGAGACCTTGTACGTAGTGCCAATCCACCCGTGATTGATGCGGGTCAACTTGCAGCTGTCGAGCCCCGATTGAAACGGCAGCTTCTCGCAGTGCATGATCGCTTCTACGCTGGGCAACTCCCCGTCGCTGAAAGCAGGCCTGTCACCGCGATCGCCGAATGGGCGACCACTTTGCTTCAGCGGCTGGATGACTTGGCGTCGTGGGTTGAGTACAGGGATGCGAGGGAAGCCCTGCTGGCCGCTGGACTGGGGTCGTTCATGGTCGATGCAGAGGCCAGCGCAGCGCGCGTACTGCGGCTATCGAACTCACTCCAGAAGGCCCTGCTTCAATCGTGGGCCGGCATCCAAATGGCTCAAGACCCGCGGCTTGCCGGATTCAGGCGTGAGCGACACGAGCAGCTTATCGAGGAGTTCAGGGAGGTCGATGCTCGCCTGGTGAAGGCGGCGGCCACCCGAGTTGCCGACCTCTGCAACTCCCGAAGACCCACCCCGGCCGCGCAGACGGTCCGTGATAGCCAGATAGGCCTCCTCATGTCTCAGGCAGCAAGACAACGCAACTTTCTTCCCATCCGAAGACTCTTCGGGCGCGCCAAGGAACTAATACTCCAACTCAAGCCGTGTATCATGATGAGTCCGCTGTCGGTCAGCAAGTACCTGCCCCCTGACATTCAGTTCGACCTCGTGGTTTTCGATGAGGCCTCCCAGATCTTCACCGAGGATGCGATCGGCGCGGTCTTCCGTGGCCGGCGCCTCGTGGCGGCCGGGGACGGGATGCAGCTCAAGCCAACGGATTTCTTTATGAAGTTCCTGCGCGGCGACGACGCACCGGTGGACGATGAAGATGCCGAACAGGCTACAGTTGGGGCGCTGCAGGCAGGAGAGGAAAAGAGCCTGCTCGCGCGTTTGGATTCTGTGGCACGTCACAAGCCGCGGCTGCGTTGGCACTACAGAAGCAGGCACGAGTCACTAATTGCCTACTCAAATCACGCCTTCTACTATGACGACCTGGTGGTGTTCCCGTCGCCGTTCAGCGACCACGCTGAACTTGGTGTCAAGTTTGAGCATGTTCCCGACGGGGTTTATGGTCGAGGGACATCTCAGAAGAACCCGAAAGAGGCTGAACGCGTCGCCGACCTCGTGTTTGAGCACTTCCGCAAGTACGGTGCTGACCGTTCGCTCGGGGTCGTCGCGTTCAGCCAGAAACAACAAGAGGCCATCGAGGACGCGATTGAGCAGCGACGCAGGGAGTATCCCGAGTTTGAAACGTTCTTCGGCGATGACCGCCTACGCGGTTTCTTCATCAAGAACTTGGAGCGCGTGCAGGGCGACGAACGCGATGTCATCATCATTAGCGTCGGCTACGGCATAGACGAACAAGGAGGGTTCACCCTGAATTTCGGGCCGCTGTCGAATAGAGAGCATGGACAGAACCGTCTGAACGTATTGATTACCCGAGCACGGGAGAGAGTCGTCGTGGTGAGTTCAATCACGGCCGTCGATTTGGGGGCGCTTGTGAGGCCGGGTGTCGCTGTCGCGCCCGGCGTGCAGCATCTGATGCACTACCTGCATTTGGCTGAGAACGGGGACTTCGCCCGCGGAGCCAGTTCTGTTCCACTGGCCGACGAAGAATCGCCGATGGAGCATGATGTGGATGATACCATAAGACAAATGGGCTACAAGACCGTGCACCAAGTCGGCTGCCGCGGAAACAGGATCGACATCGGTGTACTCGACCCTGCGGGAACCAGACTGTACATTCTAGGCGTGGAGTGCGATGGGCAGACCTATCACTCGCATCACACCGCCAGAGACCGCGACAGGCTCAGAGAGGCCGTCCTGCGAGACATGAAGTGGCGCATACATCGCATCTGGTCGCCCGACTGGGTGGCACACCGTGGCCGAGAGCTGGAGAGACTTCGTACAGCGCTTGAGTCCGCCGCCGCCGCGGCGCCCGTTTGGTCTCCGGTGTCGACCTCGACGGATAGGCCCGAAAGCACGCAACCTAGATGCGAACCGGTACGCGTAGCCGACGGAATCCCGGGAGTGGAGAAGTACCGCGCGTGGAAGCCAGTCCGTCAGGTCGGACGTGGGGGCGCTGACTTCATCGCGGCCATCGAGCGGGATAGGCTGCCGGCGGCCCTCACGGAACTCGTCTCAAAGGAAGGCCCTGTGCACGTGGAACTGGCATTCAAGAGGCTCGCGGCGGCGTGGGGTGTGACTGCTCCCGGCCAGCGGATGCGCGACGCCTACGAGACAGCCGTGCGGAGGTGTGAGTCATTGGCGACAATCCGGAGAGTGGGTGAGTTCTTGTGGGCGAGGGCCAATCAACTGACCGTGGCCAGGATCGTTGACCAAACATGGCCGTCGTCGAGGAGGCTACCTCTACAAGTACCCCAAGAGGAGCTTGGCCTCGCGATGCTCGCGGTGATTCGCTCGCAGGTGGGGCTCGCGATCCAGGCCCTTCTGTACAACACCGCGCGGCTGTTCGGATGGAGCCTACAGACACCCAATGTGCGCGAGCAGCTGGAGTCCACGCTACAAGGCCTGACTCTGGCGGGAAGGGTGCACCTTGACGGCGACATGGCAACACTGGCTCCGCAGTTGGATTGAAGGCTGTCGTGATTCTGCGCTGCTGCCTTTGTCTGAGTATCATACTAATCAGAGCAATAAATAGCTTGCATTCCTGCAAGGGTTGTGTATA
>CAZVCQ010000019.1:0-14916 GCA_964626085.1 uncultured bacterium | reverse complement strand
TCGTAACAAGGTAGCCGTACGGGAACGTGCGGCTGGATCACCTCCTTTCTACGAGTTTTGCACGAACCCGGGCACGCTTTTTAAGTTACATCCTTTTGTTCAAGAATGAAGGCCTGGGGACGGCCTTCTTTCTTTTTTTAGTGGGGGCGGCTACCTTGAGGAACCGAGTACGATGAAGCGGCGCGGGACTCGGGGCATTGCGGATTGCAGATTGCAGATTGACGGACCGGATGCCGGGCTAGGAACCGAGCACCACGAAGCGACGCGGAATGTTCGAAAGCGGGAGGAGGATGTCTTTCTGGCTCGTGACCCGCAGGTGGTAGCGCCCCAGCAGCCTGCCTGCCTTCCGTAGTTCGTCCACGCAATCCCTGGTCTTGTAGAGAACAATCGTGCCCTTCGGTTTGCGGTGCGGGCCGGCGTAGCGGACCACGTCCCGCAGCGGGCCGGCCAGACGGCTGAGCACGATGTCGCATTTCAGGGGCGAGAGTGACTCGGCCCGTTCGTTCAGCACCTCGACGTTGTCGAGCCCGAGTTCGGCGACCGCAGTCACGAGGAACCGGCTCCGTTTCTGCGAGGACTCGACCAGCAGCAGCTTCAGGTCGGGCCGGACCAGGGCAAGCGGAATACCGGGCGGGCCGGCGCCGCTGCCGACATCGCAGACCCGCGCGCCTTGCGGTATCAGTCGCTGTACCGCCAGCGAGTCAACTACGTGATAGGAGAGAATCCGCCCGGTGTCGCGCCGGGAGACGAGGTTGATGCGGGTATTCCAGTCGCGCAGGAGCTGCGTGTAGCGAGCGAGCGAGTCGTACTGCGGCTGGGTCAGCTCGATGGCGAGTTGCCGGCAGGCGGTCTGGAGGGAAAGGAAAGAGGGATCAGGAGAGTCAGGGGTCGAGGGATCGAGGGGCGGACGTTGGGGAGAGGAAGGGATCAAGTGGCCAAGAACGAAGGGGAAAGGGGAAATGGCAAATGACCGGAGCGGAAGGACCGGGAACGAAGAACCATGGACGATGGACGAGGAACCAAGGTCAGGCTGGCTTGTCCGCGATGTAGACGTTCGTTTCCAGGTACTGCTGGTAGTCAGTCCACTTGGTGCCCGGATTCTTCTCAACCGCTTCCCGGAACATGGCGGCGCGGGCGTCGAGGTTGTCGAGGAAGTAGACGATGAACGCCTCGGCGAATTTCGGAGTCTTGGGAGAGCCGAACTCCATCTGGCCGTGGTGGGCCAGGATGATGTGAAGCAGCATCCGGGCCGTTTCCGCCGGGAACTCTTTCATGCCCGCGATCTTGTCCCTGACCATCTGGTAGCCGAGTGTGATGTGGCCGAGGAGGCGTCCGTCGTGGGAATGCTCAATCGCAACTTCGTAGACGTACTCCCGCACTTTCCCCACGTCGTGCAGGATGACGCCGGTCATCAAGAGGTCGGCGTCAATTTCTTTGTAGACCTCAGGGAAGTGCTGTGCGAGCCGGCACATCAGGACCGTGTGCTCGAGCAATCCGCCGAGGTAGGCATGGTGGACCCGGGCACCGCCGGGCGCGAGCGAGAACTGCTCGGCCAGTTTCTCGTCAGCGAAGAAGGCTTCGAGCAGGGCGCGGAGGTGCGGGTTCTTCACCGCGGCCACGTAGCCGCGGAGTTCGGTCATGAGTTGCGCGCGGTCGTAGCGGGAGGCGGCGATGAAGTCGTCGCGCGAGATGTCGGCCGGGTCGGCCGGGTAGATTAGGCTGACGGTGAACTGGGGCTTGCCCTGGTAGTCTCCCATCCGGCCCACGACACGGTAGAAGCCGCCGACCTCAACGCAGCGCAGGGCGTCGTCGATCCGGTCCCACATGATGGCGGCGACCGAACCGGTCCGGTCACGCAGTTCGAGCGTGAGGAAGGCGCCGCCGTCGCGACGTTCTTTTACGTCCCGGCGCGAGCAGTAGAAGAGGTCGTCGACCTGCGTGCCGGGTTTGATGTCCTTGAGGAATTGTCTCTTCATTGTCAGTTGGTGGCCGCTGCCGGGCTAGAGCGAGAACGCCAGCGAGAGGCGGTGGGCGACGCCCAGTTCGACCATCGGGATGAAGCAGTAGTCGAGTTGGTATCCGTGCCAGCGGAAGCCGAGGCCCGTGGTCACGCCGGCAAGTATGTCCGAACCGCCGCCGGCTTTGAGGTCGACTCCGTCGGTTGAGTAGCCCACGCGCACGGCCAGGAGGTCGGCGACCCAGCCTTCGACGCCGGCGCGGATGTTAATTCGGTTGTCGATCGGCTTGTGCGCGTCGAGCACCAGGTTGAGCGACGGGTTGGGCTGGTAGCCGAGTCCGAGCCCGAAGTCAATCGGCATCGGGTCGCGGCCGGCCTGGAAGGTCTTGAGCTGATAGCCTACGTTCTTCACCGCCAGGCCGGCGGTGAGGCCATCGACCGGCAGTCGGTAAGTCGCGCCGACGTTACCGGCCAGACCCATCCCGAAGAAGGTGTCGATTGAGCCATAGAGTCCCTGCAGGCCGACGCCGACCGAAAGCGCATCGCCGACTCGCATCGCTCCGCTCAGGTTCAAATCGGCGTAGGAGACGCCGAACGTGCCTAGCTCTTCGCCGCGTTCGTTCGTGCGTTTCATGGTGCCGGAGTTCAGGTAGATGATCCCGAACCCAACGCCCTTGTCGGTTCCTACCGGCTGGCTGTACGCGGCGGAACCGGTCTGGACGCCGGCTACATAGTTGAGGTAGCCGACGTGGGCGCGGGGGATTTCGGCCGCCGCGGCGTGGGCCGGGCTGAACCAGAAGCCCATCGGGTCCAGGGCGCCTCCGACCGCGGCGCCGCCCATCGCCGCCTCGCGGGCAGTGGGCGTTAGCCTGAGGAAATCGAAGCCGGTCGTGCCGGCATTCGGGTCAATTCCGACCAGCGTGACGACAAGTATCAGGGCGAGCATGGTGCCTCTAAGTTAAGGGCGTTTGCCGCAGTTGTCAAGCTTATCCGCGCCGGGGCACGATGTTGACATCAGTGCCTGCAGCCATAGAATAGGAGCGAGCAGACCAGACACAGACTTAAGTCCGGTGTCGTGACGAGACTGGCATCGAATTATTTGACGACAATCGACGCTGTGGCGCCGGTTGCTTAGGAGGATAGTTATGTCCGGACACTCTAAGTGGTCAACAATCAAGCATAAGAAGGGCAAGACCGACGCGGCCCGAGGCGCGGCTTTCTCCAAGCTTATCCGCGAAATCACCACGGCCGCGAGAATCGGCGGGGGCGACCTCGATGCCAATCCGCGACTGCGCTCCGCGGTCGATTCGGCCAAGGCAATCAACATGCCGGCCGACAACGTTGACCGGGCGATCAAGAAAGGCACCGGCGAGCTGCCCGGGGTTACCTACGAGGAAACCGTGTACGAGGGCTATGGACCGGGCGGGGTGGCCCTGTTGATTCGCGCGCTCACCGACAACAAGAACCGGAGCACGGCGGAAGTCCGTCATGTCTTTGACAAATACAACGGCAGCATGGGCTCAGCTGGTTCGGTGGCCTGGCAGTTCAAGCCCCATGGCCTTGTTGTCGTGTCCAAGGACAAGGCGGGTGAGGATGCGGTGCTGACCGCCGCGCTCGAAGCCGGAGCCGACGATGTGCAGACCGAAGCCAGTGCCTACTCGATTACGACCCCGATCGGCTCGCTCGAGAAGGTGAAGAAGCAGCTCAAGGACGCCGACATACCGTTCGAAAGCGCCGAACTGACCATGATTGCGGCCAATTCGGTCAAGCTGTCCGAGCATGATGCACCCAAAGTCCTCAAGTTGATAGAGATGCTTGAGGAACTCGAAGAGGTACAGCAGGTCTACGCCAATTTCGACATACCAGACGAGATACTGGAGAAGATAACGTCCGAGGACTAGCCTCACTTGAGGATTCTGGGGATTGACCCCGGGCTGGGCGCGACCGGATACGGCATCATTGAGGACGGCGAGGCAACCGAGTTCGGACTGATCACCACTGATACCCGCCGGCCCACGCCGGAGCGGCTGCGGTCTTTGGGCGAAGGAATGGAGGAGGTGGTCCAGCGCACCCGGCCGACGCATTGCGCACTCGAGACCCTCTTCTTCAAGTCGGTCGGAGCGCGGAGCGTAATCCGGTCGGCCGAGGCGCGCGGCACTATTATCTACGTTCTGGGTCGGAACCGCATCCCCGTGACCGAGCTTACTCCCGCCACAATCAAGCTGGCGCTGACCGGGAGCGGCCGGGCATCGAAACACCAGATGAACTACATGGTCAAGCGGCTGCTTTCGCTGGGCGAGCGTGTCTCCGAGCATGCTGCCGACGCGCTGGCTGCGGCCTACTGCCTCAACCGCAGGACGGCAGGACAACGACCAGCACGGACGCACCGTCGGACGGGGGCCTCGGAGGCCAACACGGTCGGACACGGACAAGCGGAAAAGGCGGGGCGGCGATGCTAGCCCGGCTGCGCGGCGTCCTGGTCGAGAAGGAACCGACGCACGTCGTGGTCGATTGCCAGGGGATCGGGTTCGGCCTGAAGGTCCCGCTCTCGACATCCCGGAGGCTGGCCGAGGCCGGTAGCGAGGTCGTGCTGCGCGTGCACACTCATTTCACCCGGGACGGGGTAGAGCTGTTCGGGTTCATCGACAAGGAGGAGATGGCCGCATTCCAGCGGTTGACGTCGGTGTCCGGCATCGGTCCCAAGGCCGGGCTGAACCTCTTGTCCCGATTCACTCCCGAAGAGATAGGTTCCGTCATCGCCACCGGCAAGGCCGACGTTCTGCGGACAGTCCCCGGCATCGGGCCGACCAAAGCCGACAGCATCATAAAGAAACTGCAGGCCGAAGCCCCGCCAGCTGGGGCCGGCTCGGAGTTGCTGGCGGATGCGGAATCGGCGCTGGTCTCGCTGGGGCTGACCCACCGTGAGGCCCGTGACCGGCTGCGACGGGTTGGTGCGGCCGAGAACCTGAGCCTGCAGGAACTCCTGAAGCTGGCCCTGGCGCAGCGAGGCTAGCCGGGCGTGGTCCAGACCGAACGTATCTCATCTCCTCAGCGGATGCGGGGAGAGGAGGCGTTGGACGAGGAAATCCGACCCCGGACTCTCAACGACTTCATCGGCCAGAACCGGCTGAAGGAGAACCTGCGGGTTTTCATCGAGGCGGCCAAGCTGCGCGGGGAGCCGCTCGAGCACGTCCTGCTTTTCGGCCCACCCGGTTTGGGTAAGACAACTCTCGCATACATCATCGCCGGTGAGATGGGCGCCGCACTCAGGGCGAGTTCGGGCCCGATACTTGAACGGCCCGTGGACCTGGCCGGCATCCTGACCGGACTCGCGCCGAAGGACGTTCTCTTCATCGACGAGATACACCGAACCAGCAAGTCAGTGGAGGAGTACCTGTACCCGGCAATGGAGGACTTCTCGCTCGACGTTCTCATTGACAAGGGACCCGGAGCCAGGTCGGAGAGGATCGGCTTGCACGGCTTCACGCTGGTTGGCGCTACGACCCGGTCGGGTCTACTCACCGCGCCATTGCGTTCCCGCTTCGGCATGTCCTTCCACCTCGACTACTACCCGGCTGAGGATTTGGTTCTCATCGTCCGACGTACTGCGCGCATCCTGAACGTGAAAGTCGAGGATGACGCCGCGGTAGAGATTGCGAGAAGGTCTCGGGGCACCCCGAGAATCGCGAACCGTCTGCTGCGCCGAGTTCGCGACTTTGCCCAAGTTGGTGGTAAAGCACTGGTAGACAAGGAGATAACCAGCCACGCGTTGGCCCAGCTTGACGTCGATACTCTCGGGCTCGATGAGATGGACAAGAAGATACTTCTTACCATTATTGACCGGTTCAGCGGCGGACCGGTTGGTGGGTCATCGCTGGCCGTAGCAGTCGGAGAGGATGTCGGCACGCTGGAGGAGGTCTACGAGCCGTTCTTGGTGCAGCAGGGACTGATCCAGCGGACCCCGCGAGGGCGAATAGCCCAGAAGCGGGCCTACGACCACTTCAGCCGGAAGGCCGCGAACGCCCGGCAGAGCGAACTGGACCTCGGGTAGGGCCGGCCGCTCGGCTTCTCTGAGTCACGGGCCTGTTTGGTGGCTGCCAACTGACTGACAGCTGATTTGTTCCCAAGCCTGTTGGTAGGTGCTCCAGAACGGAGGTACGAACTCCGTTTTCTTGGCCAGCATCCAGGTCGTGTAGTCTTTAAGTAACTATACCACAATAGCTTAGGCCTATGGCGTTTTCAGCGCGGAAACGCCACCCGAGGATTTTCTTGACAGGACACGCCGTATTTGGACGATATCTACGTGAGAAAATGGGCTGTAGGTCTGTTTCTGCTCATGTCGGCCTGCTTCTTGCCCAAGGCGCAGACTACGAGCAGTGTCGTCCGGAGTGGCGTTCGGCCGCCGGATTTCCTGTTCGCCGGCGTGCGAGACAGCGCCGGAGTGCCACAGGGCCGGTACCTCGGTCGTTTCAAGGTGACGTACTACTGGGCGGTGGAGGAAGATGAGTACCCGACCAGCCGGTCTTCGCCTCTCTATCTTGCCGACGGTCAGCTTCTCGGTCGGTTCTCTTCAGCTTTCGTAAGGGCGTTTAGGGTCGAGGCTGCGGCCTGCCTGAAGGACGGGCGGCGTATCAGCTACCTCAAACGGGCCAACCGGGCCCAGGTCGTGGACCAATTCCTCGGCTACGGCGGGCACAAACTCACCGAACTCAAGTCCATAGCGGTCGACCCGCGTCTGATACCCTTGGGTTCAGTGGTTTACATTCCGCAGGCTGAGAACGTTACGGTTGATGGCCGAACCCTGGGAGGGGTCTTCTACGCCCACGACGTGGGCAGCGCGGTCAAGGGCAAGCACATCGACGTCTTCGTCGGCCGGAAGAAGAACATGGACGCTTTCACCTCAGCGGGGATGGGGAGTGCGAGTAGCGTCGATGTCTACATCCTCGAATAGCCGGGCTGAGTTCGATCCGACGGTCGCCTCGAGCAGGGCCCGGTTCAACTTCTCCCGCCACCACTCCCGGTAGAGATCGGCCAGGGTAACCACCCGGACCTGGCGCCGGTGCATCCAATCCAGCAAGGCCCAGAAGTCGGCGACCGACCACTCGGTGAAGACCCTGGGCGACGGGACGATGCGATGCAGCAGGATGACGGTCGTCTGGTGCCGACGGATGTGGCTGATTATTTCCGGCAACTGGGCTTGCATCCTCAGTTCGACTTCCGGTATCCGGTAGGGCTCCACCCAGAGATTCGGTGTGCCCGGCCCGACCTTTCGGGCCAGCTTGTACCCGGCGCGGCGGACCAGGTTGCGAACCCGTCCATTCATGTCGCCGTAGGGATAGACGAAGGTGACGACTTCGGTGCCGAAGAGGGATTCGAGTTGGCGTTTGGAATCGGCGATTTCACGCCAGGCTGAAGCACTGTCGAGCCGGGTCAGCCAAGCGTGGGTCAGCGTGTGGCTGGCAATCTCGATGTCGCAGGAGTCCATCATCTCTCTGATTTCACGTTCGTTCAGGAAACGGTCGGATGGGCTGTAGGACGGCTTGCCTTCGGTAATGCAGCCGGTGATGAGCGCAAGGGTCATGGTCATGCGGTAGCGCTTGAGCAGCGGGTAGACATTCTCGTAGATCGAGTGATATCCATCATCAACTGACAGGACAACGGTGTGGTCCGAGAGGTCAAAGGTATCGAGCCCTGGCGGGACCGGCAGAGCCGGCCGCGTCAGCTGCACCGGCAGCAGCAATAACATCAGAGTGAGCACGGAGACGAGATAATAGGCGAATAGCCCTTTGTTGACAAGGGGTGCGGGTTTGGCAGACTGCTACCAGTAGGCGATGATCGATGAGTGCATAGCGATGACCGATAAGCGATGAAGATTGTCCTGGCGCAGCTCAACCCGATAGTAGGTGACGTCCCGGGGAATGTTCGGCGCGTACAGCAGGCGCTTGAACAGGCCCGTGGATTCGGCCCGGACCTCGTCGTTTTCTCTGAGCTGATGCTGACCGGGTACCCGCCGCGCGACCTGCTTGCCCGCAACTGGTTCATCGACCGGGTCGAGGCCGGATTGTCCGACATGGCGCAGATTTCAGCGCAATTCCCCGAGGTAGGGATCATCCTTGGCGCTCCGGTCCGTTCGCCTCGCTCTCCGGGCAAAGGGCTGCTCAATGCCGCGATTCTTCTGGCCGGAGGCAAGGAGCAGTTCCGTCAGGCCAAATCTCTGCTCCCGACCTACGATGTCTTCGACGAGACCCGGTACTTCGACCCGGCCGACAAGGTGCGGCTCGCGAAGTTCGGGGGCGAGGCCCTGGGGATATCCGTATGCGAGGATGCGTGGACCTGGCCGAAAGGGGCTGCCGAGGCCGAATCACGGGAGATGTGGGATCGGGCAGTTTACGACCGCGACCCCGTAGCCGAGATGGCATCAGCCGGAGCGACAGTGCTCATCAACATCTCGGCTTCGCCGTTTTCGGTCGGCAAGGAGGCCGTCCGGAAGCGGTTGATCGTGGGTCACGCGTCACGGCACGGGTTGCCGTTCGTTTTCGTCAACCAGGTAGGCGGGAACGATGAACTGGTGTTCGACGGCCGAAGTATGGCGTTTGACCGGCAGGGCAGACCACAACTGGCGCTGAGACCTTTCCAGGAGGAACTCGCCGTGGTCGAGACCGGCGCAGTCGGCGCGGACAGCAACTACGTCGAGATTGACCCCATCGAGTCAATTCACGATGCATTGGTGCTCGGCGTGCGCGACTACGTGCGCAAGTGCGGTTTCGAGAAGGTGGTGCTGGGGCTTTCCGGCGGCATCGACTCCGCAGTCGTTTGCTGCCTGGCGGCAGCGGCCCTTGGGCCGAAGAACGTCCTTGGCATCACTATGCCGTCCGAGTATTCCTCCCGAGGCAGCGTCGAGGACTCACGCCACCTGGCAGCGAACCTCGGGATTGAGTTCCGCGAGGTCGGCATCGCCGAGGCGTATCATGTCTATCTGTCGTCGCTCGCGCGCGAATTCGCGGGCCGGAAGCCGGACACAACCGAGGAGAACCTCCAGGCGCGGGTGCGCGGCAACATCCTGATGGCGATATCCAACAAGCTCGGTCATCTGGTGCTTGCGACCGGGAACAAGAGCGAGCTCGCGGTCGGGTACTGCACGTTGTACGGCGACATGAGCGGCGGGCTCTGCGTGCTGGCCGACGTGCCCAAGACGACGGTCTACGCACTGGCGAACCACATCAATCGCCTTCGTGAGACGATACCGGCATCCACTATCCGGAAGCCTCCATCCGCCGAGCTTCGGCCCAACCAGGCCGACCAGGACACTCTGCCACCCTACGATGTGCTCGATGCCGTCGTCGCCGGCTATGTAGACGAGGGCCTTTCCGCGGATGAGATAGTCGCGGCCGGGCATGACCGCAGGACCGTGGAGTGGGTGATCCGGGCCGTCAACAAGAACGAGTACAAACGCCGGCAGGCCGCGCCCGGGCTGAAAGTGACGAGTCGGGCGTTCGGCACGGGCTGGCGGATGCCGATCGCCGCGCGCTACTAGAGGAGTGGGGCGGAGGTCTGGGGACTAGGGACCAGAGGCGGGATCCGGCGAGAGGTGTTGGTAGAGCTCTCTGACCGCATCGAGGTCGGGCCGCAGGCGAAAAGCCCGTCCGGCCAGAACCCGGGCTGAGACGGATTCCCCTTTCGCGACGAGCAACACCGACAGGTTGAACAAAGCCGGTACGTAATTCGAGTCGAGCTTCAGGGCTGATTCGTACCACTGCGCCGCGCCTACGGAGTCTCCGGCCGCAATCAACAGGCTGCCCAGCCGGTTGAAGTTGGCGGCCGACGGCTGGCTGCCGGCCACTCCCTCGACCAGCACAATAGCGCTGTCGTATTGCCCGCGGAGCTTCAGTTGGTCGGTGAGCAGCAGCCGCGCTGCCGGCAGCGTGCTGTCCAACTCCGCAGCGCGGTAGAGTGCTGCGTCCGCCTCTTCAGTGCGGCCGGCCGCGAGGAGTGCATTCGCGCGGTTGAGGTGGAGCAGGGCGGCATTGGGATGGGTCGCGATGGCGCGGTCGAATGTCACAAGTGCGCTGTCGGTCTCCCCGGCGGCGAGGAACGCTGACCCCAGGTCATTGAGTGCGAGCGCCGAGTTGGGTTCCAGTTCGTTGGCGAGACGCAGGTGGTGAATCGCGCGGCGGTGGTCGCCTTTTTCACTGAGCAGGATGCCGGCGTGAAGGTAGGCGTGGACATAGCCCTGGTCGAGCCGGAGCGCGTGATTGTACAGCACGAGCGCGGAATCGGGCCGCTGCCCACCGATCGCATCGGCGAGATTGGCGTATGCGCTGGGCGCTTCCGGCGCTTCGCGGACCATTGCCGTGAACAATGTCTCGTTGTTCTTCCAGATTCGCGTGCGCGCCATCGTGTCGGCGCCGAGCAGCATGATTGCCGCGCCGAGCCCGGCCCCCACCACCTTCCGCGTCACGACCCGAAACGTGAGCAGGCGCGAGAGTGCGGTAACCAGAACCATGACAAGGCCGGCCGAGGGCAGGCAGAGCAAACGTTCCGCAGCCAGCGGGCCGATTGAGGCGATGTTTGCGACCGGCAGCAGGAAGGCAATGGTCCAGGCGTAGCCCCACAGCGTTGCCGTGAATCGGCGCTTGAGCGCAAGCAGCGGAACCGAGACGATGAAGAGCAGGGCGAACAGAGCATTCTGCGTCGGGGCAAACAACGCATCGCTGGCCGGAAACTTAGCGTGGTGCTCAAATGGCCAGAAGAACATCCGAACGTACAACCCCACGGTGTTGGCGACGGCCGCGAGCCGACTCCCGAACCCGACTCGGCCCTCAATCGGAATCGGCACCGGGACCGCGGCAGCGCGGAGCAACAGGTAACCGGCAAGAACCGCCAAGGTTGCCAGCACCAACAACCAGTAGCGGCGGTCGTACCTGACCCCGACCAGCAGCGGAGCCAAAGCGACGAGCAGGGGGAAGAGGACCACGGTCTCTTTGCTGAGCAGGGCGAGGCCATATGCAGGCGGAACCACCAACCACCACCAGGGGTTGTGTTTGCGGAAAGAGCGGAGCAGGGCGAAGGCGGCGAGGTTGGTGAAAAGGGTCAGCATGATGTCGGTTCGTCCCGACACGAACGCGACTGACTCGACGTGCGACGAGTGAGCGGCGAATAGCAGGCCACCAAGCAGAGCCCAGACTCCGGAGTGGAGCAATTCCCACAGGACCAAGGTTGCCGCGCCTGCGGCCAGTGCGTAGAGCAGCAGGTTGACGGTGTGGAACCAGTGCGGGTTGTTCCGGGAGAGGCTCTGGTCCAGCCAGAAGCTCAGCGTGACCAGCGGCCGGTAGTAGGCGGCGGCGGACCCGGTGGCTGGTTCCGGGCTGCCGGCCCAGAATCCGCGCGAGAAGATGTCAGCCGGGCGGGAGTGGGCGAGCAGCGAGTTGCCGGCGATCAGCGTATTGTCGTCCCAGACGAAGCTGTAGCGCGTGGACGGCAGATAGAGCGCGGCTGAGAAAAGGGCGACTATGGCCAACACCACGGCCATGCCGGTAGGGGTGCGCAGTTTTTCCTGGAGTGGGTTGCCGCCCATCGTCCAAAGTCTTGCCGGAAACGGGCGCGATGTCAAGCAGACGAACCGTCAGAGGACCGGGGGACCAGGGAACCGAGTCCACCACCGCCGCATGTCCCCTCTGAATGGTGCTGCGCCCCAGCTATGAGCAGCAGCGACACGGGATAGGCGTAGATACCGAACGCCAGGCTCAGAGCGACATCAGCACGACGTCAAGCAATCACTCCGGCGTCGGATTTGCTCAGGGCTGGGGATTGGAGCTGGGGGGCCGAGCTAACTGGACGTAGAGCTGCCTGATGGCTTCAATGTCGGGCCGCAGTCGGTACGCCCGCTCAGCCAGGGTGCGAGCCGTGGCAAGGTCTCCTCGGGCTGCCGACAATACCGACAGGTTGTAGAGCGCCGCCAGGGACGACGGGTCGAGCCGGAGCGCCCGGTCGTAGCTTCGCCCGGCGCTTATCGAGTCGCCTTTGCTGACAAACAGGTCGCCCAGATAGCTGAAGCCGACGGCCGACGGCCGGAACCTGACCTCGCCCCGCATCAGGACAATCGCGCTGTCGTATCGGCCACGCTGTCCGAGCAGTTCGGCCAGCATGGGTCGGGGCCCGGCCATTGTGCTATCCATGGCCAGCGCCCGGCCGAGCTCGTCGGCCGCTTCGTCAGCGCGGCCAGCCGTGATCAGCACGCTGGCGCGGTTGAGGCGGAGCACGGCCGAGCCGCCGGGCTGAGCGGCAAGAGCGCGGTCGATCGTCGCGAGGGCGCTGTCGGTGTCGCCGGCGTCCCTGAACGCGAGCGCGAGGTTGTTCAACACCATGTCCGAGTTGGGCACGAGTTCCCTGGCGACGCGCAGGTGGTGAATCGCGCGGCGTTGGTCGCCTTTGTCGCTGAGTATGATGGCAGCATGCAGGTGGGCGTGGACGTAGTTCGGGTCGAGGCGGAGCGCGTGTTCGTAGAGCGCGAACGCGGAATCGGGCCGTGTCCCGGCAATTGCGTCGGCCAGGGAGGAATATGCGCTCGGTGCGGTCGGCGCTTCACGGACCATGGCCGTGAAGAGTGTTTCGTTGGTCCGCCAGATTCGTGTGCGTGCCATCGTGTCGGCACCAAGCAGCGCGATGACCACGCCGAGCCCGGCTCCCACCACCTTGCGCGTCGCGACCCGGGACGTGAGCAGGCGCGCGAGCGCGGTTACCAGGACCATCACCATGCCGGCCGACGGCAGGCAGAGCAGCCGTTCTGCGGCCAGCGGGCCGATCGAGGCGATGCTCATGACCGGCAGTAGGAAGGTAATGGTCCACACATAGCCCCACAGTGTTGCCGCGTACCGAGGCCTCGGCGCGAGCAGCGCGGCTGAAACGACAAAGAACAGGGCGGCTATGATGTTCGGCATCGAGACGAGCAACGAGTTGTTGGCTTGGTACCAGGCGTGGTGCCTGAATGGCCAGAAGAACATGCGGATGTACAGGCCGAGAGTGCTGGCGCTGGCCGCGAGCCGGCCCCAGGCACCGACTCCTTGTTCGACCGGGATGGGGACCGGGACCGCTGCGGCACGCAGCAACAGGTAGCCGGCAAGGACCGCCAGGATGGCCAGCAGCGGTAGCCAGTGATGACGATCGTACCGCATCCCGACCAGAAGTGGGGCGAGGGCAACGAGCAAAGGGAAGAGAACCGCGGTCTCTTTGCTGAGCAGGGCAAGGCCGAACGCCGGTGGGACTGCCAGCCACCACCAGCGGTTGTGCTTGCGTAGGGAGCGGAGCAGGGCAAAGGCGGCGATGCCGATGAACAGAGTCAACAGGATGTCGGTCCGGCCTGATACGAACGCGACCGACTCGACGTGGGACGAGTGGGCGGCGAAAAGCAGGCCACCGAGCAGGGCCCAGACTCCGGAATGGAGCAATTCCCACAGAACCAGGGTCACCGCGACCGCGGCCAACGCGTAGAGCAGCAGGTTGACGAGGTGGAACCAGTGCGGGTTGGTTTGGGAGACCTTCAGGTCCAGCCAGAAGCTCAGTGTGACCAGCGGCCGGTAGTAGGACGCGCCTGGTCCGGCGACCTGCTCCGGGCTGCCGGCCCAGAATCCACGCGAGAAGATATCAGCCGGCCGGGAGTGGGCCAGCAGCGAGTTGTTGGTGATGAGCGTATCGTCGTCCCAGACGAAGCCGTAGCGCGTGGACGGCAGATACAGCGCGGCCGAGAAAAGGGCGACTGCGGCCAGCACCACGACCACGCCGGTACGGGTGCGCAGTTTTTCCTGAAAGGACTTGCCGCGCATCGCCCAAAGTCTTGCCGGAAACAGGTGGTATGTCAAGCAGGCCGAGCGTTTGGCGGGGCGCCAGACGGGGGCGTGCGGCATGTAGTGAGGGTGATTCGGCCTCTGGCTGTGCGCTACCCTATCACTTGCCAACCTCGTAAGTCGGGGTATTCTTGTGGCGCTTTGGACACCACGCAGGCACGCCGTACGCGCATCAGGACTGCCGTCGGTGAAAAGCAGATGATCTCCCGCACCCGCTTCCTGCTGCTGGCCGCAGCCGCGACATACTACGCCGCTTGTGTTTTGCGGCTTTCGTTCGTCATAGATGGGACGCGCTACTTCGTACTAGCTGACGACGTGATGATTACAATGTGCTATGGGCGCACGCTGGCCGACACTGGACAGCTTGCTTGGTATCCTGGCGGGCCGGGTGGCGGGTACTCGTCCATCGTGTGGGTGTGGTTGTCGGCGCTGGCTTGGAGACTGTGGCCGGTCGTGACCGAGACTGCGTTGCTGATTCAGGTGGCAAACGGCGTGATGTATGTGCTGATCGTGTTTTTCGCCATCCGTGCTGCAGACCTGCTCGGGGACGGGCGCGCGGGTCCCATAGCAGGGGTACTGACAATGACCTGCTGGCCGTTGACCATCATGCTTGCACAAGGTTGGGAGTTCTCGGTGGTGGCGCTCAGTCTTGTCGCCGGCTGCTACTACTGGCTGCGACGTAGGTGGTGGCTGGTCGCCGCCGCCGCAGCCTTGATGGGTCTGACCCGATTCCCGCTGCCGACAAATACGATGGCGTTGAAGTTGACAGGCTACCCGTGGCTGCTGATGGTAACTCGCGGGGCGTGGATGGAGTTCACGGATTTGCTGAGTCGCGGCCTGCCGTTGCTGTTCTTGATACTCGTGGCAATGCGGAAACGGTGGAATCGTGAACGCTGGCTGCTGTTGTGGGTGTTCCTGGCCGCGATACTGCTGTCTGTCGCCGTTGGCGGCGACGCATGGCACGAACTGCTGCACGGAAGCCGCATTGTCAACTCCACGTTGCCCCTGCTGGCAATCCTCGGTTCCCTCGCCGTGCCAGACGTGACGCGCAACTTCAGCACCTTGCTCAGATTCACTATGTCAAGCCATGCTTGATTTCTGCCTTAGCTGGTGGCGCAT
>CAZVCQ010000018.1:0-15341 GCA_964626085.1 uncultured bacterium | reverse complement strand
ACCAAGGTCAACATCGACCACGACTCCGAGCGGCAGGAGTCCCAGAACAAGGTGAAGCTATCCTACACCGGCACTGAGGACGAGATCATCCAGTCGGTCGAACTCGGCGACACCCGGTTGACCATTCCGAGCACCGGCTACACCGGCGACCTGCCTGCCCACCACGGCCTGTTCGGCGCGTCGGCCAAGGGCAAGGTCGGCGGCGTAGACGTCTACGCGATAGCCTCACGCGAGCAGTCTCAGAGCCAGAGCCAGAGCTTCACCGGAAGGCGCCGGGTGAGCACCGACACCATCTACGAGTATCGCTACCTGACGCGGCGTTTCTATCACATTGACGCGCCCGGGACCATCAGCAACCTGCGGGTCTACGTCGACGACCGCAATCCCGGTAACAACCAGGGCAAGACCTATGCGGCGATAGCAACCGTCTTCCCCGATTCGCCGGATTCGCTGCCGGCCTGGGACTACGACCGGGCGCCCGGCGACTTCGACCTGAAGTCTCTCGGCAAGGACTACTTCCTGCAGACCGGCAACATCATCGAGTTCTCGATCGCCCTCAATCAGTCGGACGTGGTCGGGCTGTCCATTGCGACCACCGATGGGGACTCGATCGGGTGGAAGAAGAAGCCGGGCACCGACACGCTGGTCCTGAAGCTCCTGAAACCGGAGATGCCCGATTCGCTGTCTCTTGCCTGGGACTATGAGCAGCGCAACGTCTATTCCCTGCCCCAGGGCGACGTGACGCTTTCGTCGCTTCGGCTGTTCCGGGAGGTGCCCGAAGCGGCGGACCTCGAGTACGAGGATGCCGGCGCCAACGCCGGGCGCAAGTTCGTCGAGCTGCTGGGGCTCGACCCCAACGGGGACGGCCGGATCGAGTACCCGGAATTCGAGACCAAGACCGGCCTGATCCGGTTTCCAGTGTCCAAGCCGTTCGACACCAGCGCTCTGTCGGTGCGCGATCCGGTCATCTATCGGCGCGACCCGGGCTCGCTGCGCTCAGGAGAGGGCTTCAAGTACTACATGGTCGCCGAGTACTCGAGTGCGACCGAGTCCTACTACCTCGGGCAACCTGATATCAAGGATGGTTCCGAGAAGGTCATTGTCAACGGCGAGCGGTGGTCGGTCAACGCCGACTACACGATCAATTACGCGACCGGGGTCCTCGCGTTCGTGAGGGCGTTGCCGCCGGACGCCGACATCCAGGTTACTTTCGAGTACGACCCCCTATTCTCGGTGTCCCAGAAATCGCTGGTCGGTGGCCGGGCCGAGTGGGCCGCGTCCGGACAGGGGAAGCTCGGCACCAGCATATTCTATCGGAGCGAGGGTACACAAGATTTGAAGCCATCGCTTGGTTCCGAGCCGTTCAGCCGGGTTATCGCCGAAACTGACGCTTCCTACACGGCTAGCTCCAATGCGGTCAGCGCGTTCCTGGATCAGTTGCCCCTGCTTCGCGCCCAGGCGGCATCCTCGTTCAGCGCCTCGGCCGAGGGCGCGGTCTCGATGCCGGACCCCAATACCCGGGGCGTCGCCTACCTCGACGACTTCGAGGGCACGACGATCACCCGCGACGTGTCGACTGTACCGGTGCTATGGTCATGGAGCTCGGTGCCGGTAGACAAGGACACCGCCCACTTCGCGCACACCCGGCTTGCCTGGGTCAAGCCGAGCGTGGGGGTGCGCAACGACAGCGTATTCGGACCCACCGAAGACCAGAACAGGGAGCGGCACGAGGTGCTGAAAGTGACGTTTGCCCCTGACTCAGGCGACCGGGAATCGTGGGCCGGAATGATGACTTCGGCCGCGCAGTCCGGCATGAGCATGAACCTGAGCGACGTCGAGGACCTGCGGATGATTCTCAAGTCAAGAGGCAGGATCGGTACCATCCACGTAACCGTGGGAATGTCCATCGACGAGGACGCACCGCGGCGGAACCGGGGCGGAGCAATCGTCGGGCTGGACGGACGCAACAATACTGAGGACCGGAACGCCAACGGCTTGCTCGATGACAACGTAGAGGACACCGGTCTCGACACCGTCTTCGGGGTCGACAGTCTCTGGCAGCCGGGCTCGGCTGACGACGGTAACGACGACTATGACCCTGTGAAGAACCCGAATGGCACTGAAGGCAACAACAACCGGGACCAGGAGGACCTGGACCGGAGCGGCTTCTCCCGGTATAACCACTACTTCGAATGCGACATCCCGCTGGGCGACACTCGTTACTTCACCGACCTTGTCAATGGCTGGAAGCTCTGCCGTGTCTCACTGCATGACAGCATCAGTTTCAGGACCGTCGGCCAGCCCAAGTGGGAGGATATCCGTCTCGTCCGGGTTTGGTTTGACGGTTTCGAGCAACCGGATACGATCGACTTCTATTCAATCGAGTTCATCGGCAGCCGCTGGACCGATCCATCGCTGACCTCACTCCGCGATACCGGCCGCATGCCGGGCCGCGTGCCGACCGATACAACCGAGAAGGTCTGGGCGACTCAAGTCTCGCGCAAGACCGACACCAGCTACACCCCGCCGTTCCAGCTCAAGCGCGACGCCAACGGTAACCTCGAGCAGGAGGGGGCATTGCTCCTCGGCTACCAGAACCTGCACGGCTACCGGCGGGCGACCGTGAACAAGACTTCGGCGGACCAGGAGGATTACCGGGAGTACCGCGACCTCCGGCTGTACGTGCATGACGATGGCAACGGCCTGGCGTTTCTTCTCAGGCTGGGCGTGGACACGGTCAACTACTACGAGTACCGGGCTCCGGTGACCAGCGGGGCTCTGGTGCCGGGCCGGGACGGCAGGTGGTACGAGTTCGTGATTCCCTTGGACTCGTTTCCGGTTCTGAAGCTGCGACGGGATGAGGCGGACGTGCCGGGGACGGACCTGTGGGCGAGCGGGCCCTACCGGGTTCTGGGGACTCCGTCGCTCGCGGGCATCCGTTACACGGCACTGGGCATCGAGAACCCGGGGAGCGCGAAGATCTCCGGCGGTCTCTGGTTCGACGATATGCGTCTGACCGCCCCGCACAAGGAGCCGGGCTACGGGTTCCAGGCCCGCACCAACGTCGCGCTCTCGGATTTCGTTTCGCTGGGCGTGAACTACGGCTACTCCGACCCCAACTTCCGCCGGTTCAGCGAAGGCCGGGGAGTGAAGGCCGGCGGTTTCGGAACCAGTCTCGGGGCGGGCCTCCGGGCAAACCTCGACCGGTTGCTGCCTCAGGGTTGGGGACTGAGTCTGCCAGTCGGGTACTCGATATCCGGCCGGCGTGACGTGCCCAAGTTCTCGCCACTGTATCCGGACCTGCTGCTGCCGGAGGCACTCGCCTCGTCACCGGACTATGTGACCACGGGGCAGAGCCAGGAGCTGTTTTTCGACAACATACGCAAGCAGAAGTCGGGCAACCGCTGGCTCAACTACACGCTTGAGGGCATGGCCGTTTCGTGGCGCAACCGCCGCGGAATCAACCGTGAGCCTCTTAGACGCGATTCAACCTCGGCGAGCACGTTTCAGTGGGGCTACGCAGTCGCACCCGACCTCAAGGTCAGGGTCGGCTCGGAGAACGAACTAGCCTTGTTTCCACAGGATGTGCGCTTCGGCGTGACCGACGCGCGTCAGCGGCTCTTGCACGGCTCGCGAACCAGCCTCGACAGTGCTTTTCGGGTCGACACCACGCTGGGTCGCGGCCTCTCAACCGAGTTTGGGGTTGACTATTCGCCGATCGACGACCTGACATTCGGCTACGACGTCCAGACCGACCGGGACCTGCTGGTACCGTCGCCCGACACCCTGTGGTTTCTCACGACCGGCACCGAAGCCGGCCGCGAACATAGCTTCGATGCCGGATACAGCTTCGAGATTGGGGACGCGATTACCCCGGGAATTGACTTCAACGGTGACTACTCCGAGCTCCGAACCAAGGTCGCCACCGGCTACTCGCAGTACCGGAACATGGACAACTCCGGCGACATCGAATTCACCCTGGGCACCGACCTGCCCGAGTTGCTGGGTAAGCTCGGGCCGCCTGAGCGGCGGGACACGAAGCCACTGAAGGGGAAATCGGAGCGGGAACTCAAGAGCGACTCGCTGGGACAGGACTCATTGGTCGGTAGGGACACGACCGGAGAGTCGGTTCCGCCGCGGCCGAAGCCGAGCCCAATCGATGCGTTCCGAAAAGGAGCCGGCGGTCTGTCACGGATGCTCGATCCAATCGATCTCAGCTATACGCTTTCGCGCAACAGCGACCTGGTCGGAGTGTATGATGCCGCGCCGTGGCACTATCGCCTGGGGTTCACCGATATCTTCCCGTTCGACAGCCTCAGACCACCGACCAGCACCACCCGTGAGCGGCGCAACACCCTGCGAGTTTCGTCCGGTGGGCAGGTGCGCGAACTGACGGCGCGGATCGCCTACCAGTGGTCTCAGGGGCAGGACCTGGGCAGCATTCTCCGGAGCACGAGGCTCGACCGGAGCACAACGTGGCCCGACCTGGAGCTGACTCAGGGCAAAGTCCACAACCTGTTCAAGAACTGGGCGACCAGCTCAAAACTGACGGCCAGCTACCGGCACCTGCACAACGTGGGTGGAGAGTTCGTGCGCTACTACGAGTTGGGAAACGGTGACAGCGTCGCTCGCGAATCGCTCGGGATGGTCGGTCGCAGCGAGACCGACCAGAACGAGTTCAGCCCGCTCCTCTCTTGGAGCACGACCTGGAAGAGACGCATCAGTACGACGCTTTCCACCAACTACACACTCAGCTCTAATACCAGCTTCCGGGACGATTCGGGAGCCGAGCGCAGCGTCACCTACTCGAACGTGCGGGGTGTGAACCTGTCTTTCTCCTACGCCTTCTCCGCCCCGCAGGGCCTGCGGTTCCCGCTGCTCGGCAAGCTCAGGTTCTCGTCGGACCTGAGCCTGACCTGGTCGCTGCGCGCGGCCCAGACTCATCGGTGGCTGCAACTCTGGGCCGGCGGCCTGCCGGCGGACACGACCAGCGAACTGCAACGCGACAACTCGTTCGGGACTTCGCTGGCTGCCTCCTATCGCTTTTCGAGGAGCATCGAGGCCGGGCTCAACGCCGGGTACAGCCAGAGCCGGGGGCTGTCGGCGACCACGACCGAGTCAATGGACCTCGACCTCTGGGTCCTGTTCAGGTTCTAGTGAACCGGCGGGAACGGGTCATCCTGCTGTTGTTGACGGCGGCCCTTCTTGTCGGAGTCGGTGTTTCATACTACCGCCGCGCCGCGCTCAGACGTCAGGTCGCCCTGAACCCGATTGCCGTCGTCCGGGATACAGCGGCGGGGTGTTCGCTTGACCCGGCGGCCGTTGCACCACCGGTAGATCTCAACCAGGCCGCGCAACGTCAGCTTGATGGGCTGCCCGGGGTCGGGCCGGTGCTTGCCGGTAGGATCGTCGAGTACCGCGAGCGTAAAGGCGGCTTCCGCAGCGTCAGCGAGCTGCGGGCCGTCTCCGGCATCGGGGAGAAGCGCTACGCTGCACTGAAGGACCTGGTGACGGTCGGTGCACCCGCCGTTGGGGTCGACTCAGGCCGGTAGTCGGCGGCGAGCCGGTGGCTTGAGGGTGGAAAGCAGGCTGTAGTTGAACAAGCGCGCGTTCACATTGAGACCGGCCTCACGGCTGCGCGACAGCAGGAACTTCGTCGCCCGGCGCAGGTAGTCGGTTTCGCGTTCGGCATTCGGTCCGACGACGCCCGGATTCCGTTTCGCGTAGACCGAGCCGGCGCCGAGTTTGACGCGCAAGGCCTCCTGGTAGAGGAAGAGCAGGGTGCCGACCACGGCCACGGGCGCCGCTCCTTTTGCTCCCTCGAGAGCAGCGATGACGGCCTTCTCATCCGAGCCGAGTCGTCCGGCGAAGTAGTCCACCACCGGCGCGACGAGGAATTCCTCCCGGTTTTCGAGAAACCGCAGAGCGGTACCGATTGATCCGTCGGCCAGGGCTGAGGCCAGCTCGGCATCGGCGGAAGAGACGCCGGCGTTCTCGATCAGCCACTCGCGGATTACATCCGGGGCAACCGCTGCGAACCTGACCGCCTGACAGCGCGACCGGATGGTCGCGGGCAGGGCCGCCGACCGCGACGACGTGAGTATGAACGTGCTTTGAGCCTGGGGTTCCTCAAGTGCTTTGAGCAGGGCGTTGGCCGCCTCGGCGTTCATCTGGTGCGCGTGTACCAGTATGAAGAAACGGCGTCGGGCCAAAAGCGGCGGCTTCGCCATCTCGATGCGGAGCCAGCGCACCGCGTCAATCGGTATCTTCAGCTTCGGATCGGGAACCGGTTGGGACTGGCCGAGGGCGAGCTCAGGATAGCGGTCGAGCGTGGCCGCCGCAATATCGTCGACATCCGGGTCCTTCTTCGGGAGTCGAATCGGGAGAAGCAGCTTCAGGTCGGGATAGTTGAGTTCGGCGATTGACCGGCAGCTCCGGCAGACACCGCAGGGCTGCTGGTTCGGGTCCGGGCAGTTGGCTGCCTGCGCCAGCACGAGCGCGGCCGTCCGCTTGCCGACCCCGGCCGGTCCGGTGAAGAGCAGCGGCGGAAACGCGCCGCCGGCCAGCCACGATTCGAGGAACCGAACCGCGTTCGCCTGGCCGGCCAAGGACAGGTGAAGTCTAGAAGTCACAAGGGGAAATGGCAAGGGCGAAGGGGAAAGTGGAGATGACGAATGACCGGACTTGGGCATTTCACCTTTTTCCTTTCCACTTCCTGCTTTGCCTCAGGGCTTGAGCCAGTCCATAGGGTTGACCGCTTTCCCGTCTTTCCTGATTTCGAAGTGGAGGTAGTCGCCGGCAGTCCCGACCCTGCTGCCTGTTGTTACCTCCGCACCGACCTGCGCCATCATCTCACTGAGATTGCCGTACAGGGTGTAGAAGCCGCTGCCGTGGTCAACGATGACGAGGTTGCCGTAGCCCATGAACTGGTCGGCATAGGCGACGTGGCCCGCCGCCACCGCCTGGATGGCAGCAGCCGGCTCGGCCTTGATGTCAATCCCGAGGTTGCTGGTCTTGGTCTTGTAGCGCGGGTGGACCTGAGAGCCGAACGTGGCAATGACCTTGCCGCGTAGCGGCCAGGGCAGGCTGCCCTTCGCGGTTTCAAACTGGGTGTCCGCCTCGGGCAGTGCCTGTTCCTTCCGGCGCTGCAGGTCGGCGAGCAGGTTCTGCAGCCGGCCGGCGGATTCGGTGAGCTGGAGCTGCAGGGCCTGGCCAGCGGCTTTGTCGTTCCGCACCTTCTTGAGAAGAGCCGACTCGGCGGCCAGCGCCGGACTGAGCTTCGCTTCCTGGTCGAGTTGCTCGCGCTGCAGCCGTTCGAGTTCGGCCCGGGCGGCGACCAGTTGCGAGCGCTGCGAGGCAAGCTGGACGTTCAATTCCTTCAGTTCCGCGGCGAGGCGTTGGTCGGCACGCACGACCCAGCGCAGGTAGATCATCTTGCGGTAGACCTCAGGCACGCTGCGGGTCGACAGGAGTGCGGTCAGCGGGTTGGTCCGGCCGTACTTGTAGATGCTCTGCAGCCGGCCGCCCAGTTCTTCCTTGCGGTTTTCCGCTTCGGTCGTGGTCTGCTGGATCTGCCTTGCGACCCGTGCGATCTCACTGGTGCGCGCCGCGGCCTGGTTCCGGAGCCGGGCGATGTAGCTCCGGATCAGGCTGATCTGCTCCTGGAGCGACCCCAGCCTGGCCAGGCCGGCCTGTTCCCGGCCCGTGAGTTCGGCGAGCTGGTTCTCGATATCGGTAAGGCGCTGTCTGGTCCGTTCGAGTTCGGCCTGGTTCTGCTGGATCTGCTGGTCGAGTTGCCGGACGGTGAGCGTCTCAGGGGTCTCGGGTCGAGGGAGACCGGTGTCGAGCGGCGGCAGCGGCTGAGCCGGAAGCGCCGAGATCAGGAAGAGCGAACAGAGAAGAAGTAGAGAGTGAAAAGTGGAAATGACGAATGACCGGACTTTCCGCACTTTGCCATTTCCCCTTTCCACTTTGCCATTTCCCCTTTCCACTTACTCTTCGTCATCCCCGGTTTCGGCCTGGGGTACGCGGTGGATGCGGTTCAAGGCGATGAGCGCCCCGACGAGGCCGGACAGCGCGCCCAGCCCGAGGTTGGCGAGCAGGACAAGGCCGGTCGGCAGGACTGAGGCGGGGATGACGACGGTCGTGAGCCGGTGGAAGATCACGGCAAGGATGAACGCAGCCGCCCCGCCGAGTATGCCCTGGGCGGTTCCTTCGATTACAAAGGGCAGACGCACGGTGGTGCCGGTTGCTCCGACCAGTTCCATGATCTGGATTTCGTGGTGGCGCGACGCAATTGATGATTCGACGGTTTGGAAGGCTATGAAGAGCACGGCGCAGAAGACGATGACGAGGATACCGATGTCGAGGAACATCACCGTTCGGGTGATGCGCTCGAGACGTTCGACCATCTCCTTGCCGGACCAGACTTCGGTGACTCCGGGTATGAGCATGACCTTCTGTTCGAGGGAGGCAAGCTCGGAGAGCGACGCGAACCCGGAGCGGACGGTGATCCGGACCGAAGGCGGCAGCGGGTTATCTTCGAGCGCGCTGATGAGGCTTGAGTCCGGTCCGAGGTCGTCCCGGAGTTCGATGAGCGCCTCGTCCTTCGAGACGTAGCGCGCCTGGGCCACGCCGTCAAGCGAACCGATTCGGTCCACGAGCAGCGCCGGGTCGGCCTGGTCGCTGACGAACGCGTAGAGTTCGATCCGCCTGCTCGCAGTTTCCGAGAGCCGCATAAGGTTCCAGGTAAGGATGATGAATACCGAGAGGAGCACGAGGCAGATGGCCTGGACCGTTGCCGCGAGGACGAAGCTCCCGCGGTTACGGTTGATGCTGCGGAGAGCTTCCTGGAGCAGGTAGCTAAGTCTCATCGCGCACTATCCGGCCGGCGTCGAGCGTGACGCGCCGCCGCCGGGTCCGTTCGGCCAGGTCCGCGTCGTGGGTGGCCATCAGCACGGTCGCGCCCCGGTAGTTGATGTCCTTGAGGATGTTGAGGATGTCGGCCGCGGCCCGCGGGTCGATGTTGCCGGTCGGTTCGTCGGCGAGGAGGATTTCCGGCTCTTTGACCAGGGCCCGGGCGATCGAGGTCTTCTGCTGCTCGCCGCCCGAGAGTTGGTGCGGGTACGAGTCCTTCTTGTGAACGAGTCCGAGCTGGTTGAGCGTATCCTGAATCCGCCCGGGTATCTCCTTGCGGTCGGTGCCGATGACTCTCAGTACGAATTCCAGATTCTCGTAGACGGTGCGCTCGGCCAGCAGCCGGAAATCCTGGAAGATGATGCCGATCCGCTTGCGCAGATGCGGTACTTCCGACAAGGGCATCTTCCTGAGGTCATAGCCGAGCACTTTGACCTTGCCCGCTTCGGGCAGGTCCTGGCGATAGAGCAGGCGCAGCATCGTGGTCTTGCCGGCGCCGGTGGCGCCGAGGATGAAGATGAAGTCGCCCTTCTCGATCGTCAGGTTGACGTCGGTCAGGGCCGGCCAGGAGTGCTGGTACAGCCGTGACACGCCGACGAGTTCGACGGCGTTTATCGATTCAGCCGGAGTTTCTGTCATATGCTAGCTGACGTACCACCGGGCAAGGGCGATGCAGGCCGCCACGCCGTCGCGGGGACCGATCTTCTTGCCGGCACTACGCGCGTTGTATTGTATCGGAACTTCGGCAATCCGGCAATGCCTGCGCAGCAGCTTCGCTGTTATCTCCGGCTCGATTTCGAACCGGTCGGCCGACAGTCCGAGGCTTTGGAACAGGGGCCGCCGGATGAGCTTGTAGCAGGTCTCCATGTCGGTGATGCGTCCCCCGAACAGGGCGTTGGTCATGAACGTCAGGAAGTAGTTGGCCAGCTTGCTCAGCAGCAGGAAGTTGCCGCCACCGCGAAACCGCGAGCCATACACGGCGTCCACCCTGGGGTCGGCAAAAGGCTCAAGCAATGCCGGGTAGTCGTCCGGGCTGTATTCGAGGTCCGCGTCCTGGATGACGACCACGTCGCCAGAGGCGTGTGACAACCCGGTGCGGACCGCTGCGCCCTTGCCCCGGTTGACCGGGTGCGAAATGACCCGGATTCCCGGAATCCGCTGCAGCACCGAGAGAGTATTGTCGCTCGAGTGGTCGTCGACCGTGATTATCTCCTTCTCGATCGGTACCGCCTTGACCCGCTCGACCAGCTCAGTCACCGATGACTCCTCGTTGTAGACCGGGATGACCACGCTCAGTTTCAAGTACGAACTCCGAAGTTCGAAGTCCGAAGTCTCAAGTCCGGAGTTCGACGTTCGGCGTTTGTCCTTCGCAGTTCTTGTGACAGCGGTACCCACGCGTTGCTGTCGGTGCACGAGGCGGCAAGGGCGGAGACGCAGCGAATTACGGCCAGGCCTACCCGGCCGTTGCTCAGCGGCTGTCTTCGGGTCCGGCAGCTTTCGATGAAGTCCAGGCACTGGCGTCCCAGAGGCGAATGGCGGATGGCGACTGGCGACTGGCGTTCTGCGGACGTCGGGTTTGCCGGCTCGGTCAGTTCCTCTGCCCCGGCGACCTCGAATCGACGGATGTGCGGTGGCTCGCGCCACTCCGCGTGACCGCTGAGCAGCGTGTCATCCTCGAACCGGACTTCGTACTCGACGCTGCTCCCGCTTGAGTTCGCGCTTGCCGCGACCGGATTCCCGAAAAGGAGAACCGCCAGGGCAATGTCGTGCGGGCAGAGGTCAAAGAGGATTGATGATTGACGATTGGCGATTGGCGATTGGCCGGCCGACGGGCCGGAAGATGTGCGCTCGGCCACAGCGTTTCGGGGCGCGACTCGGGGAAGAGCGGCCAACCGGGCCCTGAGCAACTTGAGGTCGGCAGAGTAGACGGCGGTGTGACCGACAGCGAGCACGCCCTTGTTGTCCTTGGCCTGCCGGATGAGTGTCTCGGCCTCGGATACTGCCAGCGTCATCGGTTTCTCGACCAGCACGTCGCGGCCGGCAGCAAGCGCAGCCGAAGCGAGGCTGAAATGGGTGCGGTCCGGCGTGGCAATGACCAATGCCCTGATTGTTGGGTCGGATAGCAGCTCGTCGGCTGACTCACGGACAGAGATGGCCGTCTCACCAGCTATCCGGGCGCGGGTAGCCGCGTCCTTGTCGGCCAGAGCGACGAGTTGGCACTCGGGCAAGGCGAGCAGGGTCTTTACGTAGTTCCGGCCCCAGCGGCCCAAGCCGACGAGCCCGATGCGCAACGGAGAAGGGGAGAGGTCAGGGGTCGAGGGATCGAGGGATCGAGTGTCAGGCGCTCCCGCGTTCATCGTTCCTGCGAGCGGAACCAGGTGATTGTCCGCGCCAGTCCTTCTTCGAGTCTTACCCTCGGCTGCCACTCGAGCAGTCTCCGGGCGCGACGGATGTCGGGCTTGCGGCGCTTCGGGTCATCCTCGGGGAGCGGCTCGAAGCTTACGGGACTCCGGGAACCGGTCAGCTTCTTGACTACCTGGGCGAAGCGCAGAACCGTGAACTCCCGCGGATTACCGAGGTTGATCGGCAGCGGGTCGGTGCAGGCAGCGAGGCGGAACAGCCCTTCGACCATGTCGGAAACGTAGCAGAAGCTCCGGGTCTGGCGTCCGGTTCCGAACACGGTCAGAGGCCTGCGGGTCAAGGCCTGATGGACAAGTGTCGGGACTATCCGGCCGTCGTCGAGCTTCATCCGCGGGCCGTAGGTGTTGAAGATGCGGGCGATTCTGGTCCGGAGTCCGTGCTCGCGGTGATAGGCCATGACCAGCGCTTCGCCGAAACGCTTGGCCTCGTCGTACACCGATCTCGGGCCGACCGGGTTGACGTTGCCCCAGTAGGATTCGGGCTGGGGGTGACGCAGCGGGTCACCGTAGACCTCGGACGTCGAAGCCTGAACGAACACCGCCTTCCTTTGGAGCGCGAGTTCGAGCAGGTTCCGGGTGCCGGTGGAGCCGACCGCCAGGGTCCCAAGCGGCATCGCCAGGTAGTCCTTGGGCGAGGCGGGTGAAGCAAGGTTGAAGACTACGTCGACCCGGCCGACTATGTTCAGCCGTCGCGTGACGTCGGCGCGCTGAAACCTGAATCCCGGCTCCTCCAGCAGGTGGCGGACGTTCCGTTTCGAGCCGGTGACGAGGTTGTCCAGGCACAGGACCTCGAAGTCCTGTGCGAGCAGGTAGTCGCAGAGGTGCGAACCGATGAACCCCGCGCCCCCGGCTACGAGGGCTCTCAAACGCCCGCCCCGAGCAAATGGTGGATTGTGAGCAGGGGATAGAGAACTACGAATCGGGGTTTCACATTTCCCAATTCTCTCTTCACTATTGCCTCCTAGCGTCCGACCCCGATGTAGGTGAATCCGAGCTTCTCGACTTCGCTGCGCTCGAAGAGGTTGCGGCCATCGCAGATAATCGGCAGCCGCATCCGCTTCTTGAGTGCGTTCAGGTCGATCTTCTTGAACTCCGGCCACTCGGTGATGATTGCCAGCACGTCGGCCTCATCGGCCACGTCTTCGGCGCGGGTGCAGTAGGTGATGTCGGGCAGGAGGGAGCGTGCCCGGTCCATTGACTGCGGGTCAAATGCACGGACCTTCGCGCCCTCGCGTACCAGTTGGGTCACGATGTCAATTGACGGGGCAAAACGCATGTCGTCGGTATTCGGCTTGAAGGCAAGCCCGAGCACCCCGACGTTCTTGTCGCGCAGGTTCCACAGCACCGCCTGGATCTTGCGTACGAACCGGGACTTCATGTCGTCGTTGATTGCCTCGACCTCTTTGAGCAGGCGGAAGTCATAGCCCAGGTCTTTGGCGATGGCGATGAAGGCGCTCAGGTCCTTGGGGAAGCAGAATCCGCCGTAGCCGATGCCGGCTTCGAGAAATGCAGGCCCGATGCGCTTGTCCATGCCGATGCCGCCGCAGACCTTCCTGATGTCCGCGCCGGAGGCCTCGCAGACGATGGAAAGGGCGTTGGCGAACGATATCTTCATGGACAGGAATGCGTTCGACGCGTGCTTGATGAGCTCGGCCGAGGCGAGGTCGGTGAAGACGATCGGGGCGTCAATCGGGGCGTAGATTTCCTTCATCAAATCCCGGGCGCGCTCCGACTCTACCCCGACTACAATCCGGTCCGGGTGGAGGAAGTCGCCGACCGCCGAACCCTCGCGCAGAAACTCGGGGTTGGAGGCGACGTCGAACGGCGTGCCGGCCTTGTTGTACCGTTCAAGGGTCGTGCGTACCCACTTCCCGGTCTGGACCGGCACGGTCGACTTCTCGACGATGAGCTTGTAGTCCTGGCTGCTGGCCGCGATGTCCCGGGCCACATCCTCGACAAAGGTCAGGTCGGGCTGGCCGTTCTCGCGGGGTGGAGTACCGACCGCGATGAACACGGCCAAGCTCTCGTTCACGGCGGTCCGGATGTCGGTAGTGAACCGGAGCCGTTTCGCGGCTTTGGCTTCGGCGATGATTTCCGGCAGGCCGGGCTCGTATATCGGTACCTCGCCGCGGTTCAGGACCTCGATTCGTGTAGCGTCATTGTCCACGCAAATCACGTCATGACCGATCTTTGCCAGACACGCGCCGCTGGTGAGACCGACGTAACCCGAGCCGATCATCGCAATTTTCATGGGCAACTATACCGGTAGAGGCGCTTCAGTCAAGCAAGGGCGGGGCAAAAGGGAGAGGGACTGAGAGGCGGAGGGACAAAGGAACCGAGTGGCGGACCCGGAACCTGGAACTAAGAACCAGGTCACACGAACCGTGAACTGCGAACTATGAACCAGGAACTACTGCCTGCTGACTAGTTGCGGGCAGACGGGGCAGATGGCCGGGCGGAATTGAGAAGTGCCCCGAAGAGCCGTTGTCAATCGAAGGCGAAACGAGATGCCCGGCGGTCATCGCAACATACCGGCAGGTACGTGCGTTATACCGGCAGCACGTGGCAAAGGCCTGTGCAAGCGGCAGCAAGACCGGTCGGCTTCACCCTCGCGCTGCCGCACCAAGGCAACTAACCGATGGGAGGTAGCGTGAAGCTGTTCGCTGTGGTCCTCTGTGCCTGTACTGCGTTGTCTTCAGTAGCGTCCGGACAGTGGCTGGAGGCCACGGTCCCGGTGCCGCTGCCGCCGCAGACTCTCTGCTGGAATCCCGCCAACAACAGGGTCTACTGCGCCGTAGGTGAACCAGACGTGTTCGGCGCGGTCGTTGTCATCGACGCGGCCACCAACACGTTGCTGGACACCGTGATGCTTGACTGCCAGATGCCGGGCGGCATGTGTATGGACGAAGTCCACAACCGCCTCTTCTGCGCCGGCTCCAGCTACTACCCGATGGAGGAGTCGCTGGTCACGGTCATCGACGGGTCGAATGACAGCATCCTTGCCAGAATCACCGTGGGCGGCGCCCCGCGCGCGGTATGCTACAACCCGAGCACGAACAGGCTCTATTGCGCGTCGCAGTTCGCCGACCAGATTGCGGTCATAGACTGCTCGACCTACGCGGTACTGAAAGTCCTTCCGGTGCCGGAGTGGCCGGTTGACATGCTCTACGCGCCCGAAATGAACCGAGCCTACTGCGTGGAACAGGGCCCGCGGAGCAAACCCGGCTTCACGGTCAGCGTCATCAGCGGCAGCACCGACTCGGTCGTGCGCACGGTTCACGTCGGCGACTACGCTCGCAGCATCTGCTACAACCGGACCGATGCGAAAGTCTACACCGCAAACGGCTTCGACGGGTCAATCTCGGTGGTGGATGCCAGCACCGATAGCGTGGTCGCAACCGTAGCCTTGGGCGGAACGCCTTTCGCGGTCTTCTGGAACCCGGTTTCCGACCGCGTCTACTGCGCCGATGAGGGGTCAGGCACGCTTGGCGTAATCGACGGCGTCACCAACCAGCAGGTCAGCGAAATCCCGCTTATCAGCGCAACCTGGTCGATGTGCCTGGACTCGATGGCAGGCAAGGTCTACTGCTCGAACTACCTCGACAACATGGTGACGGTTATCGACGCCCGTGCCGACACCATCATCAAGACGATCGCCACGGGACCGGACCCCGAATTCATGTGCTATAACCCGGTGAACGGCCGAGTGTATGTCGGAAACCAGGGCGACAGCACCATATCGGTCATCAGAGACACGGCGACGATCGGGGTCGAAGACAAGGTTGCTGGTCCCCGCAGCCGACAACCGGTGATTGATGTGTGGCCCAATCCGTGCGCAAACGTGCTATACGTGGACGTCGGCCCGATGTCCGGTCTTGCGCAGGCAATCCTGGTGTACGACGTCCAAGGGAGTCTGGTCGACGAGCTGCGGCCGGGCCCGAATGACGTCCGACATTTGGCCTCGGGCGCCTATTTCCTGGGCCGCGCCGGGTACAGCCGCACTGC
>CAZVCQ010000017.1:0-15554 GCA_964626085.1 uncultured bacterium | reverse complement strand
AGGTGAAATTCTGGCCCATGGTCTGCCCGCCCATGTGGTTGCACACGTACAGCCCGTCCCCGAGCAGCCCCAGCAATTCTTCCTTTGTCTTGTCGCGCGGCTCGATGAAGATGCAGCCCATCCGGATGATGGGCGCATAGCGGTAGTCTTCGGCCACGCAGTGACCGGTGATGGGCTCGCCGAACTCGGCCGCGGTCCGGCGCGAATGGAGCCGGCCGGTGAGCACGCCGTCTTTCATCAACGCCACCGGACGCGCCGCGACTCCTTCGTCGTCGTAGCGGTAGAATCCGAGTTGGCCCGGACGGGTCGGGTCGTCGGTTATGGAGAGAGCCTCGCTCCCCAGCGGCGCACCCAGGGCCATCTTCTCACGTATCGTCGGCATGTCCTGGATGATGTCGGCCTCGGAGAAGTGGCCGAAAGCCTCGTGGGTGAAGACGCCGGCGAGCGACTGGTCGAGCACCACGCGGTACTCGCCGCCTTTGACCGGTTCGGCCTTGAGCAGGTCGACGCATATCTTCACCCGCTCGGCCATCTCGGCCTCGCGGCCGCGCAGGCGCGCCAGTCCGTCGCTGCCGCCGAACCCGAACCGCACCCGCTGGGTCAGATTGCCTTCCTTGGCGACGATCTCCCCGTTGATTCGCACCGTGACCAGCTCCTCGCGCAGCCGCGCGCCCTCAGTCGACACGAAGTACTTGTCGCGGGTCATGTCCCAGTACGCCGCCTGGGTCGTCGCAACCTTCGGGTTTTCGAGCGCGATGTCGTTGTAGCTGCGCAGCAGCTCCAGCTTCGCCTCGGCCGCAACCGGGCGCGGGTCTTCGGCCAGCTTCGGGTGGAACTCGTCCCGGGTCGGCGTCGTCGGGGCCAACCTTACCGTGCGGGCTCCACCGCGGGCCAGCAGTTCCGCGTTCTCCAATGCCGAGCGGGCGGCCCGCTCCGCGTCCTCGGGTCTGGTGAAAGAGACCTCGGACCAGCCGCCGTTCTTCAAGACACGCCAGACGTAGCCGTCGGTCGAACTCGCCGACAGCCCGATCAGTTCGCGGCCGCCGAAGCTGATTTTCGTCTCGCGCGCCAGCTCGTAGCGCAGATCGGCATAGTCGGCCTGCACGAGCCCGAGCATCTTCTCTAGTCGGTCAAACACGCGACCTCCTCATCTGAATCCGTATTCCGTGCGCCGTGAACCGTACGCCGTGAATCTGCGTAGTCTACGGACGTCCTCTTCCGACCTTGGCGCTCTTGGCGAACTTGGCGGTTTCGCGCTCCGGGTTCCTGTCTGAAATCTGCGTCATCTGCGTAGTCTGCGGAAAGTCTCTGTGGTTCCGGTTCGTCTCCGCCAGCAAAAGATAGGACGTGGCGAGGATGAGTCAAGTTGCGTCATCGTCCCCGGAACCGAGATAGGAACTTACCACCAAGGCACAAAGACACGAAGAGGGTCCGGACGAGGATTGTCCCTGTATGCTTGGCGTTCTTGGCGGTTCAATATCGGATTCGAAGCGGACTGCACTCTGCTTGACCTGTTTGCCGGCACGGCCTACAATCCCGTCGATGTCGCCGTTGCGTGTCATGTGCCCGGAATCCGAAGGTATGGACACAAGGCAATCGGCAAGGAGGAGAATGTGAGTGGCGAGAAGTCAGGTACGGGAAGGCCGGTGCTGGCGGTGATGGTGGCCGGAGTCTGGGTGAATCTGTGCGAGTTCCTGCGGAACCAGGTACTGCTCCTGCCGCAATGGCACGCGCACTACCGTGATATGGGACTGGTGTTTCCGGCCGAGCCCGTGAACGTCTTGTTGTGGATGGTCTGGGCGTTCCTGCTGGCCGGGATGGTCTTTGCCATCTCGCGGCGGTTCGGCTTGTGGCAGACCACGTTGCTCGCGTGGGTCATGGGCTTCGTGATGATGTGGGTCGCAATCTGGAACCTCGCGGTCCTGCCCGCCGGAGTCCTGCCGATTGCCGTGCCGTTCAGCTTCATCGAGGCCTTCGGCGCCACTTTCATCTGCCGCAAACTGGCGCGGCCGAACCTGGCCTAGGCGACCAAGCGTAGGGTCACCGAAATCCCGCCGCTGACCGCCCGGCCACGTCGCGGGAGGAGGCCCT
The DNA here is from genome assembly GCA_964626085.1 of uncultured bacterium. Taxonomy (GTDB): domain Bacteria; phylum Hydrothermota; class Tepidihabitantia; order Tepidihabitantales; family Tepidihabitantaceae; genus UBA2258. Next base: position 13,463 of record CAZVCQ010000017.1, on the reverse strand, counting down.
TCAGATGATTCGCGGCCGTCGTACCGCCAGACGGCGGCCCTTCCAGCAGGCACGACCCATCAGCACGAGCACTATTGCCCGAATGCCGGTGAAGGCCGACACCGAGGTGATGATCGGGCCGAGCAGGAACAGGTGCCAGGGCAGCGCGAACCTCACCGAAGCCAGCAGCCAGATGCCGGCCTGGAGGAAGAGGGTGGCCATCGGCACGACCGGCGCCGGCCGGCCGGCCGCGATTGCCGATGCCGCACTGATGACGGGATGCCAGGCAATCGTCAGCAGCCAGACCCACACAAACAACGCCACCAGTACGCGGTAGTTGAACAGGGCGAACAGGTTCTTGCTGAAACCATTGACCGCCTCGCGCAGCCCGCGGTACATCCGCGCGCTCACGAACCGCGTCCCGTCCAGCAGGCACCAGCGATAGCCCAGGCGGCGCACCGCCTTGGCAATTGCGATGTCCTCGGTCGCATGGTCTTTCACGGCACCGTGCCCGCCGACGGCCGCATAAACCTCACGTCGGAACAACAGGAACTTGCCGTTGGCCGCGGTGAAGGCAACGCTGCGCGGCAGCACTCTGGTCACGACCAGCGGCAGCAAGGAGAGCATCGACCAGGGCACGAAAGGAACCGTCAGTTGCTCGCCCAGACTCGGAACGCGGTTCGCGGTGACCGCAGTCAGCAGGTCGGCGCGCAATGCCTCGGTCGCATTCACCGCCAGCCTGACCGTCTCCGGTTGAAACACCGTATCGGCATCGGTGAAGAGCAGCAAGTCGCCCTGCGCGACGGCGGCCAGTTGCTGGCACGCCCACGCCTTGCCGTTCCAGCCATCGGGCAGCGGCCGTCCTTCCAGCACCCGCATGCGGTCCGTATCAAGTTCGGCAAGTACGGCCGAGGTCCGGTCCTGGGAGCCGTCGTCCAGCACTACGACTTCGAAGTCGCCGTAGTCCTGCGCGAGCAGCGACCGGACACAGGCCCCGACCGACTCTTCTTCGTCGCGCGCCGGCACGAGTACCGACACCCGCGGTCTGCGCGCCGCCGGCGGGAACGCGCCGAGCCGCCGGAGCAGCAGGGCATTGGAGACGGCAATCAACGCCTGGGCGCCCACGAAGCCAAGAATGTGCAGCGGATCAGTCAGCCAGTCGAGCACGTTCAGGGTGAGGGCTGAGGCGATCGGTGCTTGAGCGCAACCACCGCCGCGTTGACGGTCCAGGCGGCAACCAACGCCGGTTCCGGACGGCGCCAGAGCACGTACACGAGCAGGAAGATGAGGGCAATTAGTATGCTCCAGTCGTCACGGAGCCGGAACACAAGCTTGCACAGGGCGAGCACGCCGCCGAGCAGGCATGGCGCTTCCCACAAGGTTACGCCCGACCAGACTCCGAACGTCACGGTAATAGCCTTGCCGCCGCGCAGGCGCAGGAACGGCGAGAACGCGTGCCCGAGCACGGGTGCGATAACAACCGCAGCCAGCCACCAGCCGCGGATGCCGAGCAACCAGTAGGCGGCGGCAACGGGCAACCAACCCTTCAGGAAATCGAGCAGCAGCGCCAGGCTGCCGACGATCGGTCCGGCGGCGCGGAACGCGTTGACCGCGCCCGGGTTCCCGTCGCCGACCCGGCGCACGTCGCCTCCGGCCAGCCGCGCCAGCCACACGGAGAACATCAACGAGCCCGAGAGGAAACCGGCAACCGTCATCAGCAGCCCGCGCAGAACCACGGCTACTCCTCCTCGGATGCCGCGCCGATGTTGAACTCGTGGTCGCTGTACACATCCTCGATGACGATGCGGCGGCGCATCAGCTCGACGAGGAACTTCAGCCTCAGGTCCATGGTCATGTCAAACCGCACCGGCGCCCAGAAACCGCCGACCAGGTCGTAATCAAGCACCATGTTCGCGTCGGTGACGACGAACGGCAGGCGCGCGGGCAGGAATTCCATCCGCACCACGTCGAAGCTGTCCTTCAACACCCAGGCCCGTCCGCGCACGGTCTTCCCCGACGGAGATACGGGCTCGAACCCGATGGTCCATACATCCTGTCCGTGGCAGGTTCCCGAGGCAATCACCGTGTAGCGATAGTCCTCCCGCGTCTCGATGAAGAAAGGCATTTTGGAGTCGGTCGCCATCAATCCCTTGCGCCGGAGGTCGGCGATTGCTCGGTCCCGCTCCCGGCCCTGCAGTTCGCGTCCGTTTGCGCTGACCGTCAGGAACTCGTGCTCCTGTTTCCCTCCGCGTCCCCACGAGACGCGCCGCGTACAGCCCAGCGTGCCAGCCTTCCCGGCCTTCAGGTCCTGCTCTTCATATCGGTATACAGCATGGTAGCTGACCCCGGCAATCCTGCGGTCCTTGTCGGCCAGGCGCTCGAATACGCGGTCGATGACCATGCTATCGCCGACCCCTGCGAACGTCAGTAGCAAGATGAGCCAGCTCATGAACGCAAGTCTACAACCTGCGCTCGCCTCGCCAAGTCCGGCGTTGGCAGACGCATTTGACAGTATGGCCGGTGGTCCCTACAATCCCGCGATGAGACTCGAATCCCGGGCCTTGACGGGTGTGAGCTGCGCATAATGTCACCGAGTCCACGCGGACGAATCGTCGCCATGACTGGAAATGACTAGCGATACCGCCAACTGCGACGCCCTGGTTGTCGGCGGCGGAATGGCCGGGCTCACGGCCGCCGCCTACCTCTCCCGAGCAGGCCTGAAGGTATTGTTGTGTGAGAAGGAGAAGAAGACCGGCGGGCTGGTCAATTCGTTCGAGTACAAGGGGTTCGTGTTTGACGGCGGCATCAGGGCGATTGAGAGCTCCGGGATAGTGATCCCGATGCTCAGGCAGCTGGGGTTGGAAGTCGAGTTCATCCCGAGCGCCGTTTCAATCGGCATCGGCCGGGACGTGGTCAGGGTATCGTCGAGCGAAGACCTGGGTAGCTTCCGCATGCTCCTGGAGCGGCATTTCCCGGAGAACAAGCCGGACATCGCGGGTATCATGGGGGAGATAGAGAAGGTCATGGGATACATGGCGGTGCTGTACGGCATTGACAACCCGCTGTTCCTCGACCTCAAGAGTAACCCGGGCTACGTGTTCCGGACAATCCTGCCCTGGCTACTGCGCTACACACTGACGATGCCCAAGGTCGCGAAGCTGAACCGCCCGGTGTACGAGCACCTGTCCGGCTTCACGAAGAACCGGGCGCTGGCGGACATCATCGCCCAGCACTTCTTCCGCGAGACGCCGGCGTTCTTCGCCCTGAGCTACTTCAGCCTCTACCTTGATTACCGCTACCCCAAAGGCGGGACCGGTACGCTTCCCCGCACGCTGGAGCGGCTCGTACTCGAGACCGGCGGAGTGATAAGCACCGGAACCAGGATTACCGGCGTTGCCCCGGGCAAGAACCTGGCGACGGACGCCGACGGCCACGTGTATCGTTACCGGAAGCTGATTTGGGCAGCGGACCAGAAAGTCCTCTACCGGTCGATTGACCTTGCGTCAGTCACGGACGGGAAGATGGCCACCGGCATCAAGGCAAGGCAGCGGGAGCTCGACGGCAAGGTCGGCGGGGACTCGGTCTTCACGGTCTACATCACGGCGAACCTGGACAAGTCGTACTTCGCGAAGATTGCCAGCGCCCATTTTTTCTACACGCCGTCTGCGGCCGGGCAGTCCAATGCCGACCTCGCCGAGCTTCGCGCGGACGGTGGGGCGGAGTTCACCGGGGACAAGCCGAGGACTGTCGCCTGGCTCAAGAAACTCCTCTCGCTTACCACCTACGAGATATCCTGTCCGGTTCTCAGGGACAGCGGCCTCGCGCCCGAAGGAAAAACCGGGTTGATTGTCAGCCTGCTGTTCGATTACTCGCTGGTGAGGCACATCCAGGGCATGGGGTGGTATGACGAGTTCCGGAAGCTGATGTCGGACGGCATCATCGAGGTGCTCGACGCGAGTATCTACACCGGGCTCAAGGCCGCCATCATCGATAGCTTCACCTCGACGCCGCTGACCCTTGAGCGGATCGCGGGAACTTCCGAGGGCGCGATCACGGGTTGGGCGTTCACGAACGACCCGATGCCGGCGGTGAGCAAGCTGCCGCGAATCGCCAGTTCAGTCCTGACGCCGATTCCCGACACCTACCAGGCCGGGCAGTGGACGTTCAGCCCTTCCGGGCTGCCAATCGCAATCCTGACCGGCAAGCTGGCCGCAGACCGCGTCGTCGGCGCACTCGCGAAAGGAGCGAGAGGTTAGGCTGCTCGCGGAAGGCGTAATCCGGGACCGCTACGACGTCGTGGTCGTCGGCTCCGGTCTATCGAGCCTGACCGCGGCGGCGCTGGTGGCGCGGCGCGGCCTCTCAACCCTACTGGTTGAACACCACTACCTGCCGGGAGGGATGTGCACGACCCTGCGGCGTAAGGGGTTCTCCTTCGACACCGGCACCGCATTGATGTACGGGTTCGGCGAACGCGGAGTCAATCCGCACCGGTTCCTGATGAACGAGCTCGAGGCTGACGTCGACGTCATCGAGCACGAGGCGTTGCTCAGGATGCACTTCAACGGCAAACCGATCGTCTTCTGGCCGGACTATGACCGATTCGTTACCGAACTATGCGCGGCATTCCCGAATCAGGCGGATGAGGTACGCGCTCTTTACTCCTACCTGCACAAGCTCTACACCGACGTCATTGCCAGCCAGCAGATGGTCGTGCCGCCGACCGAAATCCCGCCACAGGAGAACCTCAAGAAGCTGCTGCGCCACCCGTTCGCGATGCTCTCTTCGCTCCGAATGCTCTCGCTGCCGGCCGCGAAGGTCCTTCGCCGCTTCGTCAAGGACCCGGAGCTGATGGCGTTCTTCGACAAGCTCTGCTCGGTCTACGTCTACTGCACTGCTGCCGAGACCCCGGCCATCCTTGCGGCGACGATGTTCGTGGATAACCACGTCGGCGGCGCGTACTACCCGGCACGTTCACCCCAGATCTACTCCTCGACGCTGGAAAAGGTGTTCGAGGACGCGGGCGGGCAGACGCTCTGCGGCCGGCGCGTGGACGAGATAGTCATCGAGAACGGCGCGGCAACCGGTGTGCGATTTGCTGACGGCACGATTGTGCGGGCCGGCGCAATCGTAGCCGGCGTAACCGTCTGGAACCTCTACGGCAAGCTGGTCCGGCCCGAGTTCCAGAGGCCGGGCCGGGCCGAGTGGGCAAAGAGCCTGGTCCCGACCTATGCCAGCCTCGTGCTCTACATCGGGGTCAAGGCCGAGGCGATTCCACCGGGCACGCTTCCAGTCGAGATGCTCATTGCCGACATCGAGGGCGTAAACCAGGGCGACCTGACGCTCTACATCTCGTCGCTTGACGACCCGTCAATCTGCCCGCCCGGCACCCACGTCATTACCACCATCGCGCCGTCGCCAGAGCCCTGGCCCAGCCCATGGAGCAAGGAGTATCGTACCGCGGCCTATCGCGAACGTAAGACCGCGGCGGTCGAGCGCACCCTCGACCAGATTGAGACCCTGTTCCCGGATCTGCGCAAGAACATACTTGTGCTCGAGGCAGGTACACCCGCGACCATCGAGCGCTACACCCTGAAGAATGGCGGCGCGGTCGGTGGTCCGCGCCAGGCTATCGGCCAGCAGTTGATGAAGCGCCTGCACGCGCAGAGCGACTGGCCCAACCTCTTCCTCTGCGGCGACTCGACCGTGATGGGAATGGGCACGCCGGCGGTGACGGTCTCGGGCATCGGCGCGGCCAACCTGGTCCTGCGTGCGGCGAAGCTTCCAGAGTACGGCCGCCGCGAGTTCGAGCGGCAGCGCGTGCACATCGTCAAGGGCCGGAAGCTTGATCTCCTGCCGGCCGTCGGGACGCCGATCGATGCCGCCCGGGCGAAGCGCCTGGCCCGCGAGTGCCAGTACTGCGAGTCACCGGGCTGCACGCGCGCCTGTCCGACCGCAAACGACATGCGCAACGTGATGCGCCGCATCGAGGCGGGTAACTTCGCGGGCGCGGCGCGCGCTCTGCGCCAGACCAATCCGCTGGCCGAGGTCTGCGGGTACCTGTGCCGACCGGACCCGAGCTGCGAGCGGCGCTGCCTGCGCAAGAGCTTTGCCGACGGGCCGGTGCGGATTGCCGAGCTCGAAGCGTGGGTCTGCCGCGAGGCGGGCGAGCGCGGGTGGCGAACCGACACGCCCGAACCGACAGCGCGGCCGGCGACTGTAGTCGGTGCCGGTCCGGCCGGGTTGAGCTGCGCATACTTCCTTGCCCAAGCCGGATGGAAAGTGACGCTCCGCGATGCTCGGCCTGAACCTGGTGGGAGTCTGCTCGACATCGACCCAGCCGCACTGCCGAAGGACGCTCGGGCGCGCGATATCAACGGCGTGCTCCGGGCCGGCGTCGTGTTCTCTGGCGACGCACGGGTCGCCGACCTCGCGGAACTGACGCAACCCCACGACGCGGTGGTCATCGCAGCCGGGAACGAGGCGACTCCGTTTATCTCGGGCTTCGATCCGGCCGGCGACGGGTTGAAGGTGAAGAGCAGGATGGTCGCGTGCGGCTCGGTCGTGCGTGGCGCTTGCAGCGTGGCCCAGGCGGTGGCCGACGGCCGCAGCGCGGCGATGTTGGTAGCCCGTCTGTCGGCCGCGGCGAAGTAGCGGCCAGGCCCGCAATCTTCAGGAACCCGGGTCAAGCCCGGTCATCCGCAAGCTCAAATCCCAGACGCGGCGTCCCTGCTCCCGGTCCAGGGCGTGGGCCGCGGGCTTCTCATCGATGGTCAGGTGGAAGAAACGACCACTGACTTCTGCCAGTTCCGGGGCGGCGGCAAGGTAGTAGAGCGCCTCGCCGGAGATGACGGGGTCCTTGAGCACGTGCCAGGTCACATGGTGAAGCCACCACCGGTACAACCACCCGTTGTTGTTGCCGATGTTGGTCCGCACATCGCCCGGGTGCATGGCGTTGATGGTGACACCGGAACCCTTGAGGCGGTCGGCGAACTCCCAGACAGTCAAGAGCTGTGCGATCTTGGACGCGCCATAGCCCTTGAGTCCTTTGTAGCGACGGCGCTTCCAGTCAAGGTCATCTAGGTCCAGGCCGCCGAACCGGTGGCCTTCGGAATTCACCTGGATGATGCGGGCCGGCGCGCTCTGCCGCAGCCGTTCCGTCAGCAGGTAGGTCAGCAGGAACGGGCCGAGGTGGTTGACGCAGAAGACCAGCTCGAAGCCGGCGCGGGTGAGAATGCGGGACGTAGAGTGGAGCCCGACCGAGTTGATGAGCACGTCGATGCGCGGGTAGTCTTGCAGTAGGATTTCGGCCGCCTGGCGGACTTCATCGAGGTCGCTGAAGTCGGCGATGATGACGTCGACCGGGACGTTGTGCTGCGCCGCAATCTCACGACGGATGCCCTCCGCCTTCTCGGCGTTGCGGCAGATCATGACGATGTGGGCTCCGCCACGGGCGAGATGTCTTACCGCTGCCAGCCCTACGCCCGACGTCGAGCCGGAGACAACACAGACTTTGCCTGTTATCGGGACCTCGGTTGTCTTCTGTACGGCCCGCCGGTTGACGAGGAACATCAACTCGTCCGGCATTCGCCGTTTGCCCATTGCGAAGCTCCTCAGCCGAAGAACCGGCGCATGAAACTGCGATACGGCTTCTTGAAGAAGGGAACGCCGTTGAAGATGTCACCCCAGAGGTCATAGTAGTCGCGCTGCTCGATAATCCGGCCGTCCTCGTGCAGTAGCAGTCTGGTACACCCGTAGATGGGGGTGCTGGGAGTCTTCCTGAAGACCATCGTCATCTTCCAGTCCATGAAGATGACGTTTGATTCCTGGACCACCGAACCGATGTCCATCTGCAGCTTTTCGCAGCGCTTGGTCAGGCGTTGGCACATCGCCAGGAATTCCTCGATCCCTTCGATGCGCTGGATTGAATCCTGAAAGACGACCTGCGGATGGTAGTAGGGAAAGATGTGTGACCAGTCCGGCTTGCCGTCAGCGTTGTAGGTTCTGGACCACAACTCCCTGACCGTGGCGGGATCCAGCTTCTTCAGCGGGCCGGAGTCGGTTGCTGCAGTTTCCGTCGGTTCTTTCTCCATTGCTGGTTCGTGTCGCGCCGGTGCGTGCCCAGAGACTAGCATCCGTGTGCGCTCAAGGCAAGGACAGCGCAATTGGCCGCGGGGGAATTGGGTTTTGACCGCGGGGCCACGCCGGGTATTATGAGCACATGCGGAGCGAAGGCGACTTGACCGGTTCGGAATCGTCAGTGACGTTCGTCACACTCCTTCTATCGGCCGAGTCCGAGCAGTCGGTCCGGAGGGCGATAGCGAGTCTGCGCGAGTTCGGCGGTGTGCTGGCGTCGAGCCCGGTGTTGGTGTTCGCACCCGCCTCACTGTCCGGTTCTGGAATCGGACGATTGGAGGGGACAGAGGTAGCCGTGCTGGAACTGGAATCGGAACTTGCTCGATACCCGTTCGGGGCCAAGGTGTCGGCCTGCGCACAGGCCGAGGCACGGGTGCCGCGCGGCTCGAATTCGCTTGTCTGGCTTGGCCCGGGTTGCATGGTCTTCAGGCCGCCGGAGTTGTTTGCACTCGGCCCGGACTACGACGCGGCGTTTCGACCGGTGCACATTACCAACATCGGCTCGCCTCGTTCCGCACCGCTCGACGATTACTGGGCGCACGTGTACGCCGCCGTCGGCGCCAAGGACAGCGACGAGTCAGTGGAGTCACTGCTCGATGGACGGCGGCTGCGGCCGTACTACAACACCCACTGCTTTTCCATCAACCCTGAACTTGGTGTGATGAAGGCGTGGTTGGATTCGTTCCGCTCTCTGGTCGCGGATAGGGCCTTTCAGTCCGAACCCTGCCGCGACGATCTTCATCGCATCTTCCTGCACCAGGCAGTGTTGAGCGCGCTAGTGACCAGGTCGATAGCGCCGGGACGGGTGCGCATCCTGCCGCCGGGATACTCCTACCCGCTCCACTTCCATGACAAGCTGGCCAGTACCCAACGAGTACGGTTGATGAACGACATCACCGTGGCCGCCTATGAAGAGGACTTTGACCTTGCCGCGGTGACGGCCAAGGAGCCCTTGAGGTCGTGGTTGAAGCGGTATGGTACCGGACCGGCCTGAGGCAAGAGCGCCGACGACTGGGCTGGATTCGCCTGGCGTCAGGCAAAGGTGCATCGCCGGCCTGACGCCGGAGAGCAGTTCGATGCAATCGATGCGAATTGTGGCTTGCGACTGCCGTCGGGCGTGGCTACAATTGCGCTGTGAGCGCGAAACCGCGACCGGCACCGAAGCATATCTTCTGCGTCGAGGGCAACTGGAACCCGAGCCTGGACCAGCAGGCGACAGTCCGCCCCGTGCTCGAGCTTCTCGAAGTAAACGCCGGAGTGAAGTACATCTACCGCGACTGCTCGACCCGGGCCGAGCTCGACTTCCTGCTCGATAAGTGGCGGCAGAAAGGTTACGGTGATTACGGGATACTGTACCTCGCGTTCCACGGCGAGCCCGGCCGCATCATCATCGACAACCGGAATACGGTGACGCTCAACGAGCTGGCCGAGAAGATGCCGTGCCGGACGAGCCGGCGTCTAGTCTATTTCGGGGCCTGCTCGGTGATGCGGGTGGACAAGCGGGTCATCCGGCGGTTCATCCGTTCGACCGGGGTCCGGGCGGTATGCGGGTACACGACCGACGTGGACTGGATACCGTCGACCGCGCTCGACCTCATCGCGATGAACGAGCTGCAGCGGTTCTCCTTCACACGGCCCGGGCTTCAGGCGGCGGAGAGGAGCATCCGGGAGAACACGCGCCGCCTTGCCGGGCGCCTCGGGTTCCGGATGGTGCTGGGGTAACGTATGGTCCGGACACCCGACCAGAGGCAGCTCGGGGACGAGCATGTCGCCCGCGAGGCGCGGCGGAGAAACGCGGGACATCCGCGCTGAAGTAGCAGCAGCACAACCAACCAGGCGAGGGGCGGCGTGAGCCGCCCCTAGTGTCGTCTTGGTCGCCAGTTGTCGTCAGGTCCCGGGGGGCCGGGCGCGGATTTCCAGCTCCGGATACGCGTGTGACGTATCGTCGAGTAACGGTGCGGACAGGCCGCGCAGGTGGCGGTCGAAGAAAGAGCGGACAAGGTCGTTCGTGACCGTGAGCGCGCGCAGACCGTCGATGGGCCCGAGCGCTTCCGCAGGCAATCCACTGATGCGCGCGAACGCGGGCAGGCTCACGTCTGAGAAACTCAGGTGGCGGGTGCCACGGACCATAACCATGTAGCAGGTGTCCTGCGCCGCCTCGAAGAAGGACAGGTTGATGAGCTTGTTCGCGGCGCCTTCGTTGTCGTGGTGTACGAACATGAAGGGGCGTTCGAGTTGGTGGTCGAGCATTCCGCCAAACTGGAGTCCATCCAAGTTGACGCCGGCCCGGCACCGGGGATCAACAAGACAGGCCTCGCCGGCTGCCGTTCCGCCGAACGAGTGGCCGACCACCCCGATGCGGCCGAAGTCCAGCCTGCCTTTGAAGGGTCCTTCCGCATTCATCGACGCCAGCCGGTCGATGACGAAGCCGATGTCCTCCACCCACGTCTGCAGGCTCAGCAGCGTCTTCGGTCGGGCAACCGAGATGGCGCGGACGAGCGTGCGCAGGCGCGCCGTATCAGCGGTCTCGTTGAGTTCCCGCTGCAGGTCAGCGGCAGCCGCCCGTTCCATGCCGCGGGCCCGCACCTCTTCGTTGTCGAGGGGAAAGACGCGGAGCGTGCCGTCGGACCGGATGAAATGGGACGTCTCGAACGCGTGCCCGACGCTCACTGCCACGTACCCGTGGCTTGCCAACTCTTCCATCAGTACGGTGCTCGCGTCCATACCCGCGCCGTAGGCAGCCGAGTAGATGATGATAGGGAACTCCGGGATATCAGCGGCCAGGACGCCGTCGCAGTACGAGTTCGACCACAATCGGCCCAGGCTGTCGAACAGCGCCGGGGTCATGGGCGAACCCTTGGGCAGGCTCCGCTTGCGCTCCTCGGCTTTCTCCAGGTACGGTACCCGCTCGGTGCACGACGTCTTCAGGGCCGGGTACCACACGCGGAACGCCACTTCACGAAAGTCGTTGGGGTCGGGCGTGAAGGTCTCGGGCCGGGTCGAGTCCACGAAGCTGAACCGGGCGGACCCGACGCCGTATTGCCCGGTCGGCGGGGGAATAGAATCGACACTCGCCGGCTTCGAGCAGGAGAGCACGGCGAACGCGAGCAGGACCGCCGGTCCGAGGCGGGCGATGAGTGCGGTCATGGAGAGTGCATTGTGTCTTGAGAACATGGTCCTTCGCTCCTTGTGGTTGAGTAGGTGCCCGGACTGCATCGTAGCACTATACGACTGACCAGGGACGGTTCAAGGGAATCGTATCGCCGGTCCGATCCGGACAGCGCTGCGCCGTGTGCCCGACGTTGTTTGTCCGGCCCGCTGTCTGCGAGAAGCACAGCATCAGAGTGATGGGATAGCACGAGACAGTCCGTCGATGCGGGGCCGCGGTCCCGCGCCTTTTCAAGGCGAACGCCGCACGTGGGTCGTGCAGAGACGCCATGAATATCAGGGCTCGACCCTCACGGATCCTGACGAACCCTCCTCTGCTCGGGAGCGTGCGCTATTGCGGCGTCCCCGGCCATTCGATGCGCACGAGGACGGGCAGAACCACCCTCAGCAGGAACTCGACATGCTTCTCCCGGTACGTGGTCGTGTCGAAGGTGCCGGTCACCACGACATCGTGCTTTGGCACGTAGTACGCGTACGACCCGGTCGAACCCGAGACGCCGTACATGTCGGGGAGCATGCCGAGCAGGAAGAAGAACCCGCTCGGCCGGATTCGCCACATCCCGTACGCGTAGTCGATGCCCCGGGCGAACGCGTTCTTGGTCCACTCCGTCTGGAAGGCTTCGAAGGGAACCGGTCGGCCGTCCACCAGGCCGCGCATGAATCTGCGCAGGTCCCCGGCGGTCGTGGCCAAGCCGCCGCCGGCCTCGTCCATGCTCAACGCCGCGGTGCGCGCGAGATTGAGGTCGCCATGGAACACATCCGCCCACTCGGGCACACCTTCGGGTACGGGCTCGAATTTGTGATACCAGGTACGGACCAGGCCGAGCGGCTCTATGACCCGGGCCCGCACTTCTTCGTGGAATGGTCTGCCGGCTGCGGCCGCGGTGATGAGCCCGAGCAGGTCGTAGTTGGCGTCCGTGTAGAGGAACCGCTCACCCGGCGCGCCGGCCCGCGGATGTCGCCGGGCGGCGGCGAGCAGGTCGCTGGTGGCCCAGACGCGGTCCGGGTCCTCAACCATCTCTTCGAGCACGGACTTCGGCCCATTCTTGGTGGGCTCGTAGTAGTCCGGCAGCCCGGAGCGGTGTGCGAGGAGTTGGCGGACCGTAACGCGGCCGAGTGCCTCGTTGCCCCCAATCACCGGCAGACCGTCGTAGACGTCCGGCGAGAGCCAGCGGGACAGCGGGTCGTCGAGCGACAGCTTCCCCTCCGCGGCCAGCGACAGCACCGTCGCGGTAATGAAGAGCTTGCCCACGCTCGCCGACAGGAACGGAGTGTCGCTCTTCATCTCCGTGCCCGTGCGGGCATCGGCGATACCGGCCGACCAGGTGACGTCAATGCCCGGGGCCTCAACCGACAGCACCGCGTTGCGCACCCCAGACTTGCCGCCGACCCGTTTCTCGAGCGCGGCCTTGAGCTTCACGCCTGCGGCCCCTGGCTTGAGCCTCGCATGGCCGGCGAGCGGCGCCAGGGCGCGCCTGATGACAAGCGTGGAGAATGCGGACCCCGCACGCTTGCCTGAGTCAGTCGGGGATGAAGGGGATGGGGCGGGCACCGTCGGAATGCTAGAGCGGGTGCGGGGGCAAGTCAAGCACACCCGCTCCGATTCCACCCAGGCAAGCCGTCTGTGTGAAGCACAGCATCTTCGTGCTGAAACAGCACTGCGCGGGACATGACCGAAATCTCCTGAGGATTTCGGATCGTGTCCCAAGCTCAGAGACACCGGGAGCGGCTTCGGCCGCCCATCGGCGGCGCGTGTCCGTTCCCCGACGGTTTGACAGCCGTGCCGTACCGGTTACAATTCCCTGAAGAGAGAAAGGAGCCAAACATGGCAGAAGGAAAGCGTTTGACCACGAGCTTTGGAAAGCCGGTCGGGGACGACCAGAACAGCCTGACGGTCGGCAGCCCCGGCTACACCCTGATGTCCGATGTTCACTTGGCCGAGAAACTGGCCCACTTCAACCGCGAGCGGATACCGGAACGGGTCGTCCACGCCAAGGGCGCGGGCGCCCACGGCTACTTCGAGGTCACCCACGACGTGACCAAGTACACGTGCGCGAAGTTCATGTCCAAGGTCGGGAAGAAGACCGAGGTTTTCGCCCGGTTCTCGACCGTCGGCGGCGAGAAGGGTTCGGCCGACGCCGAGCGCGACCCGCGCGGGTTCGCGGTGAAGTTCTACACCGAGG
>CAZVCQ010000016.1:0-15769 GCA_964626085.1 uncultured bacterium | reverse complement strand
GGGCTGGCCGACACGGTTCTCACGACCATCTCCGGCGGGTATGCGCCGCACCGGCTCTGCTACAATCCGGTGAACAGCAAGGTGTACGTGGCGGACGAGAGCTATGGGGTGCTGGCGATTGACTGTACGTCGGACACGCTGTTGCAGCGCATCAGAGGCTATGTTTTTGACGTTGCCTACAACCTTTCGAACAATCACGCATATGCGGCTGACAGGAATGGGGTTGACGTGATAGATGGGGCGGCGGACACCGTCGTGGCGGCGGTCTGGCTCGGTGACTATGGGGCAGCGGTCTGCATAGCCGATTCGGGCAGGCGTGTATTCGGCACCGCGGATGCAGGTGCCTTGGTCGGGGTCATTGACTGCCACGCCGACTCGCTGGTTGCGATTGTCGGTACCGATGTGAAGCTGTCGGCGCTCTGTCTCAATCCGGCCGGGAACAAGGTCTACTGCGCAGACTCAAACGGCAACACGGTGACGGTCGTTGACGGCCTGACCAACACAATCAGCGCGGTTGTGCCGGTCAGGTCGTATCCCAGAGCACTGCTTCACAATCCGGCCGGGAACAAGGTCTACTGCTCGAATTCGGGCGACGCTACGATACCGGCAACCCTTACGGTCATCGATGGCGAGGGCGACAGCGTGCTGCGGACAGTTGAGATCGGAGCGGGCAGCATCTCAGGAGGACGCGCGCTCTGCCTGGACCCCACGGATAACCGGGTGTATGTTGGCGGCTACCATGATAATACGGTCGTCGCCGTGGATGCGGTCGCAGACACGATCGTGGCCAGGATGCCGGTCACCGGTCGCCCGCTTGTGCTCTGCCACAGCCCTGCCTACAACTACGTGTACGTCGGCACTCGCAGTTCATCGGTTAGCGTCATCGACTGCGAACTGAACGTGCTGATTGCGGACCTGACAACCGACGACAACCCGTTCTCGCTGCTCTACGACTCGGTGGGCGCCAAGGTATACGCGGTGGGGCCGGTCAGCTCCATGAGTGTCATTGCCGGTGAGAGGCCGGGCATCGTTGCCAAGTTCGAAGCCGGCTACTGGGTATCGGACATCTGCTTGAACCCCAGCGACAACAAGGTGTACTGCGCCGACGCCGAGGGCGAAGCCGTCAACGTGATCGATGCAAACATCGACTCCATGATCGCAACCGTACCGGTCGGTGTGGAGCCTTGGGCCCTTTCCTACGACTCCCTCAACAACTACGTCTACTGCGCGTGTCGGGCGAGCAATGAGGTCTACGTTATTGATGCGCACCGGGACAGCGTTGTTGCAGTCATCGGCGTGGGCGAGGAACCGTTTGCGCTTGCCTGGAACCCGGTTGAGCTACGGACCTACGTCTTGAACTACGCGAACTCGAGCGTGTCGGTTCTCCGCGACAGCCTGCATCCCGGCGTAGCGGAGGGACAGCCGCAAGCCATAAGCCTCAAGCCGCAAGCCACAATTATTCGAAGAGTGCTGAACTTGGCGGAAGCTTCAAGCCGCAAGCCGCAAGCTACAAGCCTGCTCGACATCTCCGGCCGGAAGGTCATGGAGCTTCATCCGGGAGCGAATGACATCCGGCATCTCGCGCCCGGCGTCTACTTCCTGCGCGAAGAGCCGCAAGCCGCAAGCCACAAGCCGCAAGCTGTCAGCAAGATCGTCATCACGAGGTAGGGAGGAACCATGAGAATCGTCGCAGCTTCACTCGTCCTTGTGTCGCTTTCCTTCGGCCAGTGGGTTGAGACTACCGTACCGCTGCCGGATTCATTCCCCGGACTCAATGGGGTCAGTGCGATGGTGTTCCATTCGCCGAACAACGTGATGTACGTGGGAGGAGGGGCGGACTTCCTCGTGGCCGTCGATGCACAGACGAACACGAAGCTCACCACGGTGAATGTCGGCGGAGGCGGCCACGTGCTGTGCAGCAACCCGGTCGGCAACAAGGTCTATTGCGCCAACGATGACTCCACCATCACGGTGATTGACGGCGCCACCAACCAACCGATCAAGACGATGTCGGTCGGACAGACAGCAACTGATCTTCTCTACAACGAACAGGAGAACAAGCTGTACTGCGGCAACTGGAGCGATACGTTTGTCCGCGTCGTCGACTGCGCAGCCGACAGCGTGGTCGTCAGCGTCCGTGTTCTCCCCAAGCCTTTCGCGCTCTGCTACAACCCTGCCGTCAATCGAGTCTATTGCGCGCATCTGAACCTGGACGACGTGACTGCGATTGACTGCGAGGCGGATACGGTCATCAGCACCATCTGGGTGCGCGGGGTGAGGCCAGTCAGTTTGTGCTGCGACTCGGCCGGCAATTGCGTATACACCGCGAACCAGGTCAGCAACACAGTATCGGTACTGGACTGCGCCGGCGATACGCTGTTGCGGGTAGTCCCGGTGGGTTCCGAGCCGGTCACGGTAGTCGCGGGCCCGTCGGGTAAGGTTTATTGCGCCAACCGGGGCGACAGCAGCGTTTCGGTGATGTCCGGCAGCAGCGTGAAGACGGTCAGGACCGGTCGATACCCGCACGCGATGAGCTACGACCCGGAGAACAAGAAGGTCTACTGCACCAACGGCCACAGAGATTCGGTCGCGGTAATTGACGCGACTGCGGATACGGTCCTGGTGCAGGTCACAACCGGTGAGTACCCTTCGGCTCTGTGCTACAACCCCGCAGACAAGAGCACCTATGTAGCGTGCGCCGGCAGTGGTATCTCAGTAATCGGCGGGGATTCCGACCTCGTCGAGAACGGACTTGCGTTCGGCCCTGTCTATCCGGGTCTGCTCTGCTACAACACAACGACCGACCGGTTGTATTGCTCGAACGAATGGGGATTCGTGCTGGTGATTGACGGAAACACGAACACCACGCGCAGGGCGTTTCCGGTCTTTGGAGAGATGTCGAGCATGGTGTGGAATCCGTACCGCAACAAGACCTATGTTACTGCAGCCTATGACGGGAATGGTGTGGTGCACGTCATCGACGGCGCTAGCGACTGCATTCTGGCGTCGATCCCCATCGAAGGGTTGGACTGGCTGTCCCGCATGTGCTACAACCAGGCAAATGACAAGGTCTACGTAGCCCCCGCATACGACCCCATAGTGTCGGTAATAGACGGCGCAGGGGACACAGTCGTCGCGACGGTAAGGTTGGACGGCTCCGGTGGCGGCCTGGCGTACAACAGCGTGTCGAACAAGGTCTACTGCTTCGACGCCAACAACAACACCATCGCAGTCATTGACGGCGCGGCGGATACGGTGATGGCTGAAATCGCCATGCCTGCCTACGCGGGACGGATCTGTTACATTCCGCGCCACAACAAGCTTTACGTCGGGTCGGCATCGGGCATCTGCGTGGTGGACGGATCGGCTGACTCACTGCTTGGGGTCATTCAGCCGCCTGTTGTAGGATGCATGTCGTACGATTTCGCGACTGACCGCGTGTATGTCGCATTGGCGGAAGACACGCTAGTGAATGTCTATGACCCGAGTACAGATTCGCTCGTCAAGTCCATCGCGGTAGGTGCCGGGCTGTCGTTCCCGGTCGACAACGGCCTGGCGGGGAGTTCGAACCGGGTGTATTGCGCGTCTGCGGATAGCGACAAGGTCGCGGTCATCGGAGGGTCTACGAATGCGGTCATCCGCAGCATTGGTGTAGGTGACGAGCCCGTGGCGCTTGCCTGGAACCCGGGCCATTCGTGGATGTACGTGGCCAACGGCGAGGGCGCCAGCATCACGGTGCTGAGTGATACAGCGCTGGTCGGCGTGGGGGAGGGCGCGCTTCATGCCCCAAGCCGCAAGCCCCAAGCCACGGTCGTGCGGGGAGTGCTGAACCTCGAAGTAGGCAGTAGACAGCAGACAGGATACAGCGCGGAACTGCTGGATGCGGCGGGGCGGAAGGTGTTGGACCTGAAGCCGGGCGCGAATGATGTGCGGGCGCTGGCGCCGGGAGTCTACTTTGTACGGGAAGCGGAGGCGCAAGCTCAAGCCCGTGCAGTCTGGAAGTTGGTCGTAACAAAATAGGAGGATGAGGTGAAGATGACAGTGTTCGTTGTCCTAGCCGTGCTGTTGAGCACGGCATCCGCGCAGTGGCTGGAGAAGACCATCGTGCTTTCGGACTCGTTCGGCGATATGTGGCCGAACGCCGTCTACTACGTGCCGGGCAGCAACTGCGTGTACGTCGCGGGTGACGATGGCGTCATAGTCGTCGACGCTGCGACCCACGCCCGGGTGGCGCGTATGGACATGGACCATCCGATGTTCATGGCCATTGACTCACACGACAACAAGATATACATGGGCGAAGAGGACTCGATGGCGGTAATCGACCCGGTGATCCACAGTGTTATCTCGAGGATATGGGTCGGCGGGTCTCCCTACCAACTCTGCTACAACCCGGCGGCGAACAAGGTCTACTGCCTTGCGGGCTCCCTCCTCGATACGCTGACAGTGGTTGATTGCAGCACGGACTCAGTGCTGGCCAGCATCTGGGTAGGAAGGAACAGGTATTGGTTCTCGGGCATCTGCTGCAACCCGGCCGGCAACAAGGTCTACGTCTCGGAGTATGAGGAAGGCGAGCTCGCTGTGATCGACGGCGCCGGCGACAGCCTGCTCAGGACGGTGTACCTTGGTGATTATCCCGTGGCGCCAACCTACAGCCCGGTCAGCAACAAGGTCTACTGCGCTGACTATGAGGACGAAGAGGTCGCGGTCATCGACGCCGGTCCGGATACGCTGCTCAAGTTCATTGAACTGGACAAGTCGCCTGTCGTGCTCGGCTACAACCCGGTGTCGAACAAGGTATACTGCGGCGATGTGGGCGGCTACATCCACGTTATCGACTGCAACACCGACTCGATAAGCGTTTCGCTCGGTCCCATCTCCAACGATCCAGCGTTCTTCCTGTTCGATTCGGTCGACAATCGGGTCTTCTGCTTTACGGAGTACTACAACTCCATCACGGTCATATCCGGCAGCGGCGACACGATCTTCGGCTCGGTTGAGTTCGTTGGTGATGTCTATGACCCGGACCCGGCCTGCTACAACCCTCAGCAGAATCGACTCTACATCCGCGGCCGGATGTCCGCAGATGTGGCCGTTGTCGACGCGGCCGGTTGTGAGCTTGTGTCGGCCCTACCGATGAGCTTTGCCCCGCTCCTTGAGTGCTACATCGAACCGCACGACAAGCTGTACTGCAGCGACGACCGGAGCGGGCTGATTGGCGTCGTCAACTGCTCGACCGACAGTCTGGAGCGAAGGATTCTCACACCGGCGTCGCATCTCCGCGCGCCCGTCTACAGTTCGGGCTCAGACAAGCTCTATTATGGCGCATGGCAGGGCAACGACTGCGCGCTGCTGGTGGTAGATTGCGCGCGCGACAGCTTTGCGGCGATGCTGCCGCTGTACTTCGACGCCGCGCCCACCATCGTCTACAACCCAGCCGTGGACCGCATCTACTGGGCCGGCAATCTGGGCGAGTCAACGGTCGTCGCGATAGACTGCGTCGGCGACAGCGTGGTCGCCGAAGTGCCGGTCGGGCGGAACCCGTGCGCGCTGGCCTGTAACCCCGATTCGAACCGGGTGTATTGCGCGTCCTACCGTGGCGACTCGATGTTCGTCAGTGCGATAGACTGCTCGGCGGATTCGGTGACAGGAGCTGTCTTTGTTGACAGCGGGTACTACTCCGGCCCCGAGTTGATGTGCTATGTTCCTTCTCGGGACGCCGTCGTCTGCACGACCTGCGACAATAACGTGGCTGTGATTGACGGCGCGGCGAGACAGTTGGTTGGGTATGTTCAGACCGGTGGGGCTCCACGGAAGTTCCATCTCGACCGCGCTTCGAACAAGCTCTACTGCCTCCTCAACGATGCCGATGACGTCGCGGTGATGGACTGCCGGGACATGACCCTGCAGGCGAGAGCTCGGCTTGCCCACTGGCCGACCGATATGGAGTTCGATTCTGTCGCCGAACGCATGTGGGTGACGAGTCCGGACTACGGCTGCATATCGCTCGTCGACGGCAGGACCAATCGCTTCCTCAGTTTGCTCGAAGCAGGCGACACTCCGGGAGACATCACGTGGGTTCCGCAGCACCGGCGGATGTACGTCGTTGACGCTGCTGGGCAGGCAATCCTCGTGCTCAGGGACACCTCCCTCGCCGGCATCAACGGGGTGTCGTCGTTCTCCCAGTCCCGGCCCACGCCGACCATTGTGCGCGGAGTGCTGATGATGGGAGACCGAGGACAGAAGATCGGATACCGGGCTGAGCTGCTCGATATCAGCGGGCGCAAGGTCCTCGACCTCAAGCCGGGCGCTAATGACGTGCGGGGAACCGCCCCCGGCGTCTATTTCGTGGTCACCCCCTCACCTTTGTCCTCTCCCCCTGAGGGGGAGAGGGTTGGGGTGAGGAGGCATTCAGCGTCTGTCACCAAAGTCGTGGTCACGAGGTAAGGAGGAGACGTGAAACTCATCATTTCTCTGCTGATCATCGGTTGCATCGTGTCACTCGCGCCGGGCCAGTGGGTCGAGACGACCCTCGTCCTGCCCGATCCCATGTCGGGATTCGGGAGTCCGGGCGCGATGCTCTACAATACGGGCAACAACTTCCTTTTTGTCGGCTGTGACAACGGCGTTGCGATTGTCGACGGCTTCTCCAACCAGTTGATTACACACACTTCCACCCGGGACCTGAAGAGTGGCGTAGCCTGCTATGCTTCACAGGTCAACAAGCTCTACTGGCTCGGCGGCAGCTCCGGCGGTACCACCTTTGTACTTGACGGCGCGACCGGGCGGGAGCTCAGCCATATCACCACTCCCAGCGGCAGTGACATCTGCTACAACCCGGTCGTGAACCGGGTGTACGTCTCGGGCTACGACACATCCGGGTATGTGACGGTCATCGACGCCACACGTGATTCCGTCGTCCGCAGGCTCGGCCTCGATGTAGGTTTTCAGACGACGGTGTGCTGCGACCCGGATGACAACAAGGTATACGTCATGTCGTACTTCGACGGGGCAATCTTGGTTATCGATTGCACCGTGGACAGCATCACCGACACCATCCCGGTCGGCGGCATCCCCTCTCAGCTTGTCTACAACCGCGTCGGCAACAGGCTGTACTGCTGCTCCTGGGATGGCTCCGTGACTGTCATCGACTGCCGCAGCGACACCGTGCTTGCTCGCATCGTCCTTCCCGGTGGAGTCGAGACAGCCGTCTTCAACCCGGTGGCGAACAAGCTCTACTGCGATGACGGCGAGGGCATCGACATCATCTGTGGACAGGGTGACACACTGCTTGGCCGGGTGCCGCGGAGATACGTCAGGACAATGGTATGCGACTCGACTGACAACCTCATGTGGTGCAGCCTGAACTCCGATACGGTCGTCGCAATCGACGGCCAGGGCGATTCGCTCTGCGCCGAGGTCGCGGTCGGAAACGCCCCTTCGGCGATGTGCTACAATCCCACCCGCAATCGCCTGTACCTGCAGGACGGACACGTGACAGTCTTCAATCCTGCCGCGAGGCAGGTAGACGAACGCATTCTGCTCGGCTTCGAGCCGGTCGCCGTGTGCTGGGCCAGGTCATCGCACAAGATCTACTGCGCGGGTCGTGGCGAGGCAGCGGTCGAGGTTCTTACCATCGCGAACCAGGTGCTGGGCCCGGTTCCGGTGGGTCGTGACCCGGTGGCGCTGGCCTACGACCGGCCGCTGGGAATCGTCTGCTGCGCGAACAACCGAGACTCCACGGTCAGCATCATCGCCTGCAACGGGGACAGCGTGATTGGGACAGTTCGGGTCGGGCCGCGACCGGGGCGGCTTTGCGTAGACACCATCCTGCACAAGGCGTGGTGCAGCATCACCGGTGGGGTCGCGGTCATTGACCTCCAGGCCGAGAGCCTGACCGCAGTCATCCCGGTCGCCGACACGGGCATGCTGCTCGCGGACGAGGCCCGTGCGCGCGTATACTGCGCGACCGGGTTTGACGCACACGTCGCGGTGCTGGACGCGGAGGGCGACAGCTTGATCGCGAGTATCCCGGTCGGAGGCCCCGCGCAAGCCCTGAGCCTGAATCCTGAAGCCAATCTCGTCTATTGTGCCACCTGGGACAATGATGCGGTCGCCGTCATCGACGGCGCGGCTCTTCGAGTCGTCAACATCATTCCGGTCGGGAGAGACCCTGCGGCGTTGTTCTACAACGAGCGTCACAACAAGCTCTACTGCGCGAACGGCTACTACAACAACGATGAGACCGTTACGGCAATCGACTGCAGCACGGAAACACCCGTCGCCACAATCGACCTCACGGTGTCGCCCTCGGCCCTCGCCTACGATTCGGTTGCCGACCGGCTCTACTGCCTGAGCACCAGCGACAACTATGTGGCCGTCGTGGACTGCCAGCGCGACACCATGGTCAAGCTGATCAGAGTCGGGTACCGGCCGGTTGCGGCGGCATGCGCCTACAACTTCCGCCGGATGTACGTTGCGAACAGATTTGGCTCCAGTCTATCAGTCATCCGGGACTCGGTGCAATCCGGAATCGAAGCGCCGGATGACCTGCCGGCCGCAGCGAGGCCGGCGCCGACTGTGGTCCGCGGTGTGCTGGTGCTCGGCGCAGTAGGCAGTAGACAGCATACAGCATACAGGGCGGAACTGCTGGACATCAGCGGGCGGAAGGTGCTAAACCTGAAGCCCGGCGCGAATGATGTGCGGGCGCTGGCGCCGGGAGTCTACTTTGTACGGGCTGTCAGCCGTGAGCTGTCAGCCGCGAGCTGTTCGAAGGTTGTTATCACGAGATGAGGAGGTTCTATGAGAATCGCTAGTGCGCTGCTGGCTGTCTGTTGCTGCCTGTCGATTGTCAACGGGACGTGGCTGGAGAATACCATCTACCTTCCAGACTCGCTCTGCGGGGTATCATCGCCGAAGTACCTTTCGTACAACGCAGCCAACCAGACGTTGTACGTTGCCGGCGGCGGCACGGGCGTTGTTGCGATCGCGGGCTCCACCAGCAGGAAAGTGGCGAGGATCGATGTCGGTGCCAGGGCCACTGCGATATGCTGTGATCCCGTCCTGAACAAGGTGTACGTTGCCATCTATCGGGATACAGTCGTCGCCATCGACGGGGCCAGCAACATGGTGTGCGCGAGAATCCCCGTAGGGTACGACCCCGCAGCCCTCTTCTGTGACTCCGCATTCGGCAAGCTGTACTGCGCCAACTCCGGCGGCAACAACGTGACTGTGATTGATGCGGACGGTGACAGCGTGGTCGCGACGATAACGACCGGCTGGGGCGCTGCCGCGCTGTGCAGCGACCCGACCGGCACCAAGGTCTATTGCGCGCTGGCCGACGAAGGGAGGGTCGCTGTGCTGGACGCGGAAGCTGACACCCTACTGGCGAAGATCGTCGTCGGCAGCGGGCCCTGCGCTTTGCTGTGCGACTCCCAAGGGAGCAGAATGTACTGCGCCAATCGCAGCGGCCGAAGCGTGTCGGTCATCAGCATACCCGACGACAGCGTGGTGGCCACGGTCTCAACGGCGCGCTACCCAAGGGCTCTCGCTCTTGACCCGACCCGCGACCGGCTGTACGTAGCCTGCGAGCGGCGCGAGGTTACGGTCATAGACTGCGCAGGGGATACGGTGCTCGCCCATGTTGCCGTGAACAACGAGCCCTGGGATGTGCTCTACAACGGCGCAAGTGACAGAGTCTACTGTGCGGACAACGCCAATCAGGTCGTCGTGATTGACCCTGCTGCCGATACGGTCGCCAAGGCTCTGCAGGTTGCTTCCGAACCGTGCGCCCTGGCGCTAAACGCCGACCGCAACTACGTATGCTCGGTGAGCAATTTGGGCAACATGGTCACGGCCATAGATGCAGGTGAGGATAGCGTGGTGGCCACAGAACCGACTGGCTGCTCCCCGGACTTCGTCTGTTTCAGCAACGCAAGCAACAAGCTCTACGTTGGCTACAGCTCCGGTGCGGTAGGCCAGTTATCGGTCATCGATGGGACGACCAACCAGGTGCTGAAGTCCATCCCGGTCGCGCACTACGCCTCTGTGGCCTGCTACAACTCCACGTCGGACAAGATCTACCTCATGAGCTACCGTGATTCGGTGCTCACCGCCGTGGACTGCGTCCTCGACTCCGTGGTCGCCTGCATCGGGATTCCGGCCGGGTCCGGCTACGGCGAAGTCTGCTGCAATCCGAACCAGAACAAGGTGTACTGCACGAATGACGTCGGTCACACCCTAACGGTCGTCGACGCGGCCACGGACAGTGTCGTCGCCAGCATCACGTTTGCCGCGGACTACGCCATGTCCATGTGCTTCGACACCACAGGAGACAGGTTGTTCGTGCAGACTCTTGCCTATCCCGTGGCGCCGCTTTATGTTGTAGACGGCGCTACGGACAGTGTGCTTGGCAGCGGCTGGACCAGCATGTACGCCAACCAGGAGATGTGCTACGACGCCCGCGAGAAGATACTCTACGATGCTGACGCCCTGAACGCCTACTGCTGTGTGATGGACTGCCAGACCAACACGCCGTGGCAAATCGCCGAGCTCGCGCTGCTCAGACAACCATCGGCAATGTGCTGGAATCCCGACAACCGGAAGGTGTACATCGCCGACTGGGGGAGCGGCTGGCTGTGGGTCATCGATACACGGTCGCGGCAAATCGCCGACAGCATCTACCTGAGCGACTACGCTTTCATGGGAGACGTATTCTACAATCCGCTCAGCAACCGCGTGTACTGCGCCGGCGACAACGTGTTCGCCATCGACGGCTTCAGTGACAGTGTGCTGACCGTGTTCCCGGCCAGATCAGGCTGGGGCGGGACGCTCATCGCGCTCAATCGGAATCGCAACTGCGTCTACGCGCTGAACTCCTACCAGTCCAGCGTGCTGGTGATTGCTGACACATCCGTGGTCGGACTGCAGGACGGCATCGTGGGAGTCGGCCTCCCGTCCCGCCGGCCGCAGACCGTGATCCGAGGTGTGCTGTACCTGAATGAGCGCCCAAGGTCAGGCCCACGCACAATCTGCCTGCTCGACATCAGCGGGCGGAAGGTGCTGGACCTGAAGCCGGGGGCGAATGATGTGTGGGCGCTGGCACCGGGCGTGTACTTCGTGAGAGAGCAGGGGTCGAGGGGGCGAGGATTCCAGGATTCAAGGGTGACTAAGGTCGTGGTGACGAGGTAGCTGGAGAAGAGAGTAGGGAATAGAGAGTAGGGAGTAGGGCGGAAGTCGTACAAAGGCGGGCGATAGCCCGCCTCGGTGTTTGGGACCGCAGACATCTGACTCACGACCAGCGTGGACCGGCTCCGGCTGGGTAGTGTAGTCAGTCTATATATAGTGGTCGGGTATTGTCTGAACCACAATTCTCTCGGGGAGTGGGCGGTCCACCTACTGCCTGGGGGGTAGCATCTGCCGAGACGACGCGACGCACAACGGAACGCACAACTGCTGGTACTTCAAGACGAACAACGAGCCGAGCGACGAGACAAAGAACTTCTGGAACAACGACTGGAACGACTTCGCGAGCCTCTCGCGATTCAACTCCATGTACAACCAGCGATTCAGGTCGAGATACGGCTAGTTATTCAGGTGAGGACACAGGTGCTCGTGCAAGCGAGCACACAGCCAAGGATACTTCTGCCGGTACTTCCCAGTAGACATCGATGCATACTTCGCTGCGTACGTCGAGAGAAGCGACGTGCGTAAGGCAAACGCAGAAAGCTGTGGGACGGACGCGGAGAGGAGCTCCTTCCAACAACCCACAAGGAGGTTCCGGACCACGAGCATCTGTGTAATCTGCGGAATCTGTGGATAGAGCTTCGACCTTCATCTGCGTCATCTGCGGTTGGCTTCGGGCTGGCTATCTGAGTTCTTTGGTGTAGTCCAGACGGGTAATCAGATTGGGAGAGGCGATCCAGAGGTAGTGGTCGTCGGCGTAGAGCGACGTGATGTCGGAGACCGGCAGGCCGCGGGCAGCGTCAATCGTGGTGTAGGAGTCGTCTTTGGTGTCGAGCACGGTGATGTCCTGGCCGGTGGCCATGAAGACGCGGGTGCCGGCCGTGGCAAGGGTGCGTACCGGCTGGCTCAAGTCAAAGCCCGGGGGTACATAGCGGAACCACCGGCCGTCAGCGGTGCGTGAGACAATGCCTCCGAGAGCACCAAAGTAGGCCGTGCCGTTGCCTGCCCGGGTGATGTCGAAAACTCCCCAGTCGGTTGCCCCATAGGGGTCGCTGTATTCGACGACGCTGTCGCCGGTGGACAGGAAGAGACCGCGCTCAGTGCCGAACATTATCGAGTCGCGAAGCCGGAGCAGGCCGTTGACCTGCACCGGCAGGTTGATGACCTCGGCGAGCTTGTTGTCTGAACCGAGCGAGTAGATGCCATAGGCGGTACCGAGCAGCAGCCCGTTTGAGTCAGCCAGCAGGGCGCTCAGGCCTTCGTCCCGCGCGAGGGTCGAGACATTGCCGAGAAGGAGCCGGAATCCGCCGGCCGAAAGGTCGCCGGGCCGGGTGAGGTAGTAGCGCCACTCGTCCGCCGAGTCGAGTGCGACCGCGGTCTGGCCGCCGATGAACCAGAGCCGGTTGTCGAGGCGGGCCATGCGGTGGACGCCGGCGGATGAAGGACCGAAGCGGATGTGGGCTTCGCTGAAGCCGGAGCGGATGTTGTACACGAGGATGCCGTAGCCCTGGGCGACGGCGAACAGCCGTTTGTTGCCTTTGTCCGGCCGCACCATCGTAATCTGGTGGTTGAGGAGTTGTTCGTCCATCACGAAGTAGGGGGTGAGGAACGGGAAGTCGCGCGGGTTGAGCGTGTCTTTGCCGCCGTACCAGGTGAGCTCGGCCGGGAGTTCGGAGACGGAGGCGAAGTCGGCCGCATTGCGGGCGCGGAAGAAGAGCCCGGCGTCGGTTTCGAAGTAGGCGCCGTCTTCGGCGATGCCGATAGAGGAGACGTTCTTGAACGGAGCGACGAGTTCTTCGACCTGCCCCGTGGCCGGGACAAAGCGGTAGATGCGTTCCTCGGTGGTGATGAAGACGTCCCCACGGGATGGGTTGTGGGCGCAGAGCCGGACCTCGCCCGTGATGCCGTCGGCGAGCGTCAGGGTGCGGACAAGGCGGTAACGGGGGCGGTCAAGGACGCACACGCCGCCCGGGACCGCGACGTACACTTCCGAGCCGGTGGCCGAGATGCAGCGGACTTCGTCGAGCGAAGGAAAGGCCTGCCAGTTCTCGGGGCGGTACATGCCGAGCAGTGCGAAAAGGAGCAGCGAAGCCACTAGGATTTGCGGATGGGGTTCGGGGGGTCTGGGGTCCCGGGGTTCAGGTTTCCGAGCCCGAACCCCTGATCCCTTGAACCCTTGGACCCATCTCCTAGGACTGCCGCAAAGGCCTGCGGGAGGAAGTCGGGCAGGTCGCCGGCCGCAAGGCAGTACTCAGTCAGCGATTGGACCGCGATGTCGGCGGCGAGGCCGTGGAGGTACACACCGGCGCAGGCGGCGTCGAGCGGCGACATACCTTGTGCCATCAGGCCCGTGATGAGCCCGGTCAGTACGTCGCCGGTCCCGCCCGAGGCGAGGCCGGAGTTCCCGGTCGGGTTGACGAAGACGCGGCCGTCCGGAGCCGCGACCACGGTTGAAGCACCTTTGAGCACCAGCACGACCTTGCGTTCGATCGCGAACCGACGGGACACACCGACGCGGTCGGCGTTGACTTCCGCAGGCTTGAGTCCGGTCAGGCGTGCGAACTCGCCGGGGTGCGGAGTGAGCACCATCGGCGTCTTGGCTCGTGACAGCAGGGCCAGCTTGCCCGCGAGGTTGTTGATGCCGTCGGCGTCGATCACAATGGGTTTGTCGACTTCGGCGAGGAAGCCGAGTTCGAGCTTCTGAGTCCGGCGGTCCGTCCCGATGCCCGGACCGATGGCAATTGCCGCCGCGTTTCCGCTCGCTTCGAGAAGAGTCTCGAGACCAGCCGGGGACAGGGCTTCGGATTCGGTCTGAGGCAGCGGTGTCTTGATTGCCTCGACGACATCGGAACCGACGATGTCGCCGATGCCGTCCGCGAAGGCGAGATTAACGAGCCCGCACCCGGACCTGACCGCGGCTCTGCCGGCAAGGACAACCGCGCCGGAGAACCCCCGTGACCCGGCAACTATGAGCGCGGTGCCGAACGTCCCTTTGTGCCCGTCCGGCCTGCGTGGCGGCAGAATCGTCCGGACGTGTTCAGCATCGAGCAGCCACGTCTGGTCCGGTTCAGGACTTTGGACTTTAGACTTTGGACTTGGGACTTCGAGGTCGGGCATTCCGATGTCCGCAACCTCGACCGTTCCGGCCAGCGCACGTCCCGGGTAGAGCCAGAGACCGAGCTTGGGCAGTGCCATCGTAACGGTCAGGTCGGCACGGACGCAGGGTTCGTACGGCGTGCCGGTGTCGGACTGGAGCCCGGAGGGAAGGTCGATTGCGACGACATACGCGCCGGATGAGTTGATGAACGCTATCGCCTCGGCCGAGAGTCCGGAAGGAGCGCGGGTGAGACCGGTGCCGAATATCGCATCGACGATCAGTTTTCGATTCTGAAACAACGGCGCGATCTCCTTGGCGGATGTAACCTCGCGGACCTCGAATCCGGAATCTGAGAGCCGCTTGCAGTTGGTGAGAGCGTCGCCGGAGAGGTCTGCAGACCGGCCAAGCAGGATGCAGTCTGGTTCGGCACCTTTGGCAAGCAGCAGCCGCACGACCACGAACCCGTCGCCGCCGTTGTTGCCCTTGCCGCACACGACCAGCGGCTGAGTCCCCGCGAGGTTGCCGAGGTGTTTCTCCATGGATTCGACCACGCCCCGGCCGGCATTCTCCATCAGGGTCAAGCCTGGAATGCCGCCATCGGCAGTTGCCCGGCGGTCGAGTTCCTGCATCTGAGCTGCGGTCACAAGGCGCTGCATGGCGGCGAATGATTATAGAACCGGGTCGGAGCGTGTCAACCGAACGGAAAATGGGGACTGTACGCGCGCGACGGGGACAGACGCGCGGCGAGTCGAGGGGAAACGGGGACTGTCACTTCGCAGTGCTCTGTGCGACTCCCAGGGACTGCCCCATTTTCCCAAAACCCGAAGCCCGAAGCTCGAATGACGAATCAAGCACGAATCGAGGAGAATGGTCGGTTCGGACTTCGGACTTGGTTCATTCAATCGTCATTTGACCTTCGGAATTCGGGCTTCGTCCTCGGGCCGGGCCGTTCCTTGACTCTCTGCGCTGTGAGGGCTACGCTTTCCTGTGAACCGCAGATTCTTCATCTGGGCCGCGATTCTCGGTCTGGTCGCAGACCGGATTCCGAAGCTCATCGTACACGGATTGTTCACCAGCGGAGCCTTCAGCGGCGGCCGCGAATTCCAGCTGCTCGGGAATGTGCTGAAGGCAACCTACGCCATGAACCCACACGGGCTGTTCAGCCTGAATTACGGGCCGCCGTTCATGTACTTCGTGCTGCCGCTGTCGGCGGCGGCGCTGGTGGTCTGGTACGGTCTCCGCGCCAGCGACGCATGGTCGTCGACCGCGTTCGGCCTGATTCTGAGCGGCGCCCTCGGCAACGTGATCGACCGGGCCGGGCTGGGCTATGTGATTGACTTCCTGCTCTTCGACATACCGGGCCACCCGGTAGTTCTCTTCAATCGTCTTTCCATCATCCCGTGGCCCGTGTTCAACCTCGCCGATGCCTTCGTGCTCGGTGGCGTCGTGATGCTGCGGGGCAAGGAGCTACTGGGCAGGGCGCCGGGG